>NZ_JAFGYW010000034.1:0-30047 GCF_017491595.1 Pseudomonas sp. 51_B | reverse complement strand
CAGCGTTTCGACGGTGTTGACGCCAATTCCATCGATGATCTGATCCTGGGCCGTGAGCGCCTGGAACTGGCCCTGACCCGCATCACTGACGCTCAGCGCGAAGCGCTGGAAAAAGCCGCTACTCGCGTGCGTCTTTACCACGAGCGGCAGAAACAGGACTCCTGGCAGTACACCGAAGCTGACGGTACCGTGCTGGGCCAGAAGGTCACACCGCTGGACCGTGCTGGCCTCTACGTGCCGGGCGGCAAGGCATCTTACCCGTCATCGGTACTGATGAACGCCATTCCGGCCAAGGTCGCAGGCGTTGGTGAAGTGGTGATGGTGGTGCCCACCCCGCGCGGTGAGGTTAACGAACTGGTGCTGGCTGCCGCCTGCATTGCCGGGGTCGACCGGGTGTTCACCGTTGGTGGGGCACAGGCCGTCGCGGCGCTGGCCTACGGCACCGAAAGCGTGCCGCAGGTCGACAAGATCGTCGGCCCAGGCAACATCTACGTCGCCACTGCCAAGCGCCATGTGTTCGGCCAAGTTGGCATCGACATGATCGCTGGCCCTTCGGAAATCCTCGTGGTGTGCGACGGCCAGACCGACCCGGACTGGATCGCCATGGACCTGTTCTCCCAGGCCGAGCACGATGAGGACGCCCAGGCCATTCTGGTCAGCCCGGACGCAGCGTTCCTCGACCGCGTGGCCGCCAGCATCGATAAGCTGCTGCCGACCATGGAGCGCGCCGAGATCATCGAAAAATCGGTCAACGGCCGTGGCGCATTGATCCAGGTGCGTGACATGCAGCAAGCCATCGAGGTGGCCAACCGCATCGCCCCTGAGCACCTTGAGCTGTCAGTCGCTGACCCACAGGCCTGGTTGCCGCAGATCCGCCATGCCGGCGCGATCTTCATGGGCCGTCACACCAGCGAAGCGCTGGGCGATTACTGCGCCGGCCCCAACCACGTGTTGCCGACCTCCGGGACTGCGCGATTCTCGTCGCCGCTTGGGGTGTATGACTTCCAGAAGCGCTCGTCGATCATCTTCTGCTCCGAGCAAGGTGCATCCGAACTGGGCCACACCGCCTCGGTTCTGGCCCGTGGCGAGTCGCTGACCGCCCACGCCCGCAGCGCCGAATACCGTATCCTGACCCAAGGCAAGGGGAACTGAACATGAGTCGATTCTGGAGCCCCTTCGTCAAGGCACTGGTCCCTTACGTACCCGGCGAGCAGCCCAAGATGGCCCGCCTGGTGAAGCTGAACACCAACGAAAACCCTTATGGCCCATCGCCCAAGGCGCTGGAAGCCATGCGCGGGGAATTGAACGATAACCTGCGCCTGTACCCGGACCCGAACAGCGACCTGCTCAAGCAGGCGGTTGCCGGCTACTATGGCGTCACCCCGGCCCAAGTGTTTGTCGGTAACGGCTCGGACGAGGTGCTGGCGCACATTTTCCACGGCCTGTTCCAGCACGACCGCGGCCCGCTGCTGTTCCCGGACATCAGCTACAGCTTCTATCCGGTTTACTGCGGCCTGTACGGCATCGGCTTCGAGCAAGTGGCACTGGATGAGCAATTCCAGATCCGCATCGCCGACTATGCCAAGCCCAACGCCGGGATCATCTTCCCCAACCCTAACGCACCCACTGGCTGCCTGCTGCCGTTGCAGGCGATCGAGCAGTTGTTGCAGGCCAATCGCGAGTCGGTGGTGGTGGTTGATGAGGCCTACATTGACTTCGGTGGCGAAACCGCCATCAGCCTGGTGGACCGTTACGATAACTTGCTGGTCACCCAAACCCTCTCCAAGTCACGTTCCTTGGCCGGGCTGCGGGTTGGGCTGGCGGTGGGGCATCCAGATTTGATCGAGGCACTGGAGCGGATCAAGAACAGCTTCAACTCTTACCCATTGGACCGGATGGCGATCGTCGGCGCAGCCGCAGCATTCGAAGATCAGGCTTACTTCGAGCAAACCTGCCGCCAGGTGATCGAGAGCCGTGAATCGTTGGTCGAGCAGTTGCTGGCCAAAGGCTTTGAAGTGCTGCCATCGGCGGCCAACTTCATTTTTGCCCGCCATCCGCAACAGGATGCTGCGCAGCTGGCCGCTCGCCTGCGTGAGCAGGGTGTGATCGTGCGTCACTTCAAGCAAGCGCGCATTGCTCAGTTCCTGCGCATCACCATTGGCACACCTGAGATGAATCAGGCACTGCTTGATGCTCTGAACTGAGGATCACCTGCCGGGGGCGGGCTAGGCTGCTCCCGGCAGGCGATGCTTCGAAATACTAGGCTTGATTAATTCATCGGATGATTGGTTGAATGGAATGAGTCACGAATTGGCAAAGCGCTCGCTGGTCGAACTGGCTGTAGAGCGCATGCGCGAACGCATCCTGCAAGGCCACTGGCAAGTCGGCCAGCGCCTGCCCACCGAGCCGGTGTTGGCGCTGGAAATGGGCATCAGCCGCAACACTGTACGCGAGGCCATGCGGGTCTTGGCATTCAGTGGGTTGGTCGAAGTGCGCCAAGGTGATGGCAGCTACCTGCGCACCTGCCAGGATCCGTTGCAAGCGGTGCAGGCCATGTCGCGTTGCACCTTTGAACAGGCTCGCGAGACACGACACATTCTGGAGGTTGAGGCCATCGGCCTGGCGGCGTTACGCCGCACTGACGAAGACCTGCGTGCATTACGCGTGGCGCTGGCGGGTAGTGCCGAACACTTTCACGGCGATATCGACGCCTATGTCAGCTGCGACCTGGTGTTTCATCAGCGCTTGATCGACGCCGCGCACAATCCCGCCCTGAGCGAGCTGTACCGCTACTTTTCAGGTGTGGTGGCCGCTGCGCTGCAACACAACATGGCGACCGTGCCGCGCTGTCAGGCGACCTTCGACCTGCACGGGCAGATCCTCGACGCCATCGAGCAACGCGATCCGGAGCGGGCCAAGGCCCTCAGCCGGACCCTTATCGAATCTTGAAGATAAAACTGCCCATGACTGATCCAACGACCCGAGAGGCGCCCACCCGCGCTACAGACCTGGAAGAACTGCTGATCGACGCCGAGGCCGATGACGAGCAGGTGCAGCAACAGCCCCCAGCCTTGCACCGCCCATGGCTGTTGCTGCTTGGGCTGGTGCTGGTGGCGTTGAACCTGCGCCCGGCATTGTCGAGCATGGCGCCAGTGCTGAACCAGGTCACGGCAGGCCTTGGCCTGAGTGCCTCCGCAGCCGGCTTGCTGACCACGCTGCCGGTCCTGTGCCTGGGGCTGTTCGCACCCCTGGCGCCGGCACTTGCACGGCGCCTGGGGAGCGAACGGGTGATCCTTGGCATTTTGTTCACGCTGGCATTGGCTATCCTGGTGCGTAGCGCCATGGGGGTAGCCGGTGTATTCATCGGTAGCCTGATGGCCGGGGCCAGCATCGGCATCATCGGCGTGCTCTTGCCTGGGATCGTCAAGCGTGACTTCCCGCAGCACGCCGGTACCCTGACTGGCGTATACACCATGGCGCTGTGCCTGGGCGCAGCCATGGCGGCGGGGGCGACGGTGCCGTTGACCCAGCATTTCGGTGATAGCTGGGCCCTCGGCCTGGGCTTCTGGATGATTCCGGCGCTGTTGGCCATGCTTGTTTGGTTGCCACAAGCGCGGCAGGGCCATGGCCTGCACAAGGTCAGTTACCGGGTGCGCGGGCTATGGCGTGACCGTCTGGCTTGGCAGGTGACCCTCTATATGGGCCTGCAGTCGTCGCTCGCGTATATCGTCTTCGGTTGGTTACCATCGATCCTCATCGGCCGTGGCTTGAGCCCGACTGAAGCCGGCCTGGTGCTTTCTGGGTCAGTCATCGTGCAACTGGTCAGCTCGCTGAGCGCGCCTTGGTTGGCCACGCGGGGGAAGGATCAGCGCCTGGCAATCGTGATCGTGATGCTGGTCACGCTGGCGGGGCTGTTCGGTTGCCTGTATGCACCGATCAGTGGGCTGTGGGGCTGGGCGGTGCTGCTGGGGCTGGGCCAGGGCGGCACCTTCGCCTTGGCGTTGACGCTGATCGTACTGCGCTCCAGGGATGCCCACGTGGCGGCCAACCTCTCCAGTATGGCGCAGGGCGTGGGGTACACCGTGGCGTCCATGGGGCCGTTCGCGGTTGGCCTGGTGCATGACCTGACCGGTGGCTGGGCGGCAGTGGGCTGGATCTTCGCCGTGCTTGGCGTTGGGGCGATCGTCTTTGGGCTGGGGGCAGGGCGAGCCTTGCATGTACAGGTGACGTGCGAGCAGCGCTGACACCTGTGGTGCGCTCATCTGGCGCGATCGCCTGCTGGCGTATGCCGGCAGGGAGGATTATCGTGCAGCTTCCCAGAGCAAGGACCAACAAGTTCATGAGCGATGCCAACTGTGCTGTGATCACCCGCTTCTACCAGGCTTTTCAGCGTTTGGACGCAGAAGCCATGGTGGCTTGCTACAGCGACGATATCGTGTTCAGCGACCCGGTGTTCGGTACCCTGCGCGGCCGCGATGCTGGTGATATGTGGCGCATGCTGACCAGCCGAGCCAAGGACTTTTCGCTAACCTTCGACCAAGTGCGGGCCGACCTGCACAGCGGGTGCGCCCATTGGGTTGCCACCTACCTGTTCAGCCAGACTGGCCGCACCGTGGTCAATGATATTCAGGCGCGTTTCGTCATTCGCGACGGGCAAATCTGCCAGCATGATGACAGCTTCGACTTGTGGCGCTGGTCACGCCAGGCCTTGGGCGCACCTGGGCTGCTGCTGGGCTGGTCGCCGATGCTGCAGAACAAGGTGCGCCAGCAGGCGTGCAACGGTTTGCGAGCGTTCCAGCGCAGTCAAGGCAGCGCCACCGCCTGATCGCTTTCGTGATAGCTGAACTGAGCACGTTCTTGGAGTGTGGCGGGTAGCCGGATGCGGATAACCGGGATAAAGGTGCCATTGGTCCGGTGCCAGTCTTTCTGGTCCGCCTGAGCCTGCTGCAAAGCTCCCTCCGGTCCCTCGATGTAGAAGAACGACTGAATCGGCAAGGTGCTCGAGCGATCTTCATCCCACGCGCGTATGATCACCTCGTTCCAGGGGTAGGGCATTTCGTTACCATAAAGCTGCTTGACCCGCAGGCTCTGATAAAAAGCATCGGCGCGTTCTGGCACCCGTTCCCGTTGTATGTCGAATGTGCACTGAGCTTTGTAGTCCGGGTTTTCTCTGAACTGTTCGATCCAATCCTCGGCGGTTAGGATGCCTCGTTCATGGCAGGCCATTTGTACGTCTGCGCTCTGGCGGTTGTTGCCACAACCGTGCCTGTCACGTTCCCAGCTGTCACTGTCGGTTGGCGAGGCGCAGAGCAGCTCGTACCGCAATGAGCCTTTGGGTCGTTGCAGCAGGGGATACAAGGTGTATCCACTGCGGCCATCTTCTGCCAATTGAAGGGTTGGAACATCTGCCCGCAGATACGAGAAGGATACGCCGCCTTTGGCTTTGGAGTTGGGGCTGTGATGCCAGGTGTGATACTTGGGCGAGGGCCGGGTACTGCGCAGCAGCACACCTGAGCAGGCATGGGCGGGTACGGCATTGCCTTGACATTGGGTAGGGGTCGAGTCGTGGTTACGCTGCATCTGTGCGGCGACTTGCGTGCCGGTAGAGGCATTGGCGTTGGCCACGGCAACCGACAGCGTGGCGCTGACCAGCAATTGGGTTAGTTTTGACAACATGATGAAGCCCTTTTGAATTGGGCCCATCAAGCTAATGATGAAAAGAGCGAGCGTCGTGAGTGAAAATATACCGCCTGAGGTAGTGAAGCCTTGGTATGTCTACCTGGTGCGGGCCGCCAACGGCTCGCTGTATTGCGGTGTCAGCGATGACCCTCAGCGGCGGTTCGTGGCCCACCAGAAAGGCCAGGGCGCACGCTATTTCAAGACCAGCCCCGCGCAGGCACTGGTTTATGTCGAACAGTGGCCCGACAAGGGCGAAGCACTGCGTCAGGAGCGCCTGGTGAAGAAGTTGCGCAAATCGGCCAAGGAGGCTCTGGTTGCCTCCTATGATGGCGGGTGATCAGTCCTTGCGGCGCTTGAGCTGATCCACCAAGGTGGTCGGCAGGCCTTTGATGATGAGGGTGCCGGCGGCCTCGTCGTATTCCACCCTGTCACCGAGCAGGTGCGCCTCGAAGCTGATCGAGAGGCCCTCGGCGCGGCCGGTGAAGCGGCGGAACTGGTTGAGCGTGCGTTTGTCAGCGGGGATTTCCGGCGATAGCCCATAGTCCTTATTGCGGATGTGGTCGTAGAACGCTTTTGGGCGGTCTTCGTCGATCAGGCTCGAAAGCTCTTCCAAGGTAACTGGCTCACCCAATTTGGTCTGAGTGGTGGCGTAGTCGACCAGGGTCTGAGTCTTTTCGCGAGCGGACTCTTCAGGCAAGTCCTCGCTTTCCACGAAGTCGCTGAAGGCCTTGAGCAGGGTACGTGTTTCGCCCGGGCCGTCGACGCCTTCCTGGCAGCCGATGAAGTCACGGAAATAGTCCGAGACCTTCTTGCCGTTCTTGCCTTTGATAAACGAAATGTACTGCTTGGAGCTCTGGTTGTTCTTCCATTCCGACAGGTTGATGCGCGCCGCCAGGTGCAGTTGGCCAAGGTCGAGGTGGCGCGAGGGCTTCACATCCAGCTCGGCATCCACCGCTACGCCTTCACTGTGGTGCAGCAGGGCGATGGCCAGGTAATCGGTCATGCCTTGCTGATAGTGGGCGAACAGGATGTGGCCGCCAGTGGAGAGGTTGGACTCTTCCATCAGCTTTTGCAGATGTTCGACCGCCAGGCGGCTGAATGCCGTGAAGTCCTTTTCGGCTTCCAGGTACTGCTTGAGCCAACCACTGAGTGGATAGGCACCGGACTCGCCGTGGAAAAAGCCCCATGCCTTGCCTTGCTTGGCGTTGTAGCTGTCGTTGAGGTCGGCCAGCAGGTTTTCGATGGCATCCGATGCGCCCAGTTCGCTATCCCGTGCATGGAGCACGGCGGGGCTGCCATCGGGCTTCTTGTCGATCAGGTGAACGATGCAATGACGGATTGGCATGGAATTCTCGGTAAGTCCGGGGCGGCCGTAGGCCGCGCTGCAAAAGTTGGCCAGTTTACCCCAGACCACAGGTGGTGCTGTGGCCGGATGTTGGCCGAAATGTCGGTTGTTCGTTTTTTGTTCAAATTTGTAGCTTTTCGCCCAAAACCCCCGAAAAACCTGTACTAAATCGAGGCCGGTAGCGGATATTTATCCATTCCTGTGTTAGCTTTGCGCGGTCTTGCGCACCCCGTGTGGCGCATTGCTGGCAGCGTGCTCACGCGGTGTCGAACCAAACGCCGGATTACGCATCTACATGCGCGATTGGCGCGGCCCTCCACAGTTCAGGGGCTGGCCCGATAACGTCGTCGAACGCTGCATAACCACTGAATTTGATAGGGAAGGAACATCACCATGGCATTGACCAAAGACCAACTGATTGCCGATATCGCTGAAGCTATCGACGCGCCAAAGACCACCGCGCGTAACGCACTGGAGCAACTGGGCCAGATCGTTGCCGACCAACTGGAAAACGGCGCCGAAATCACTCTGCCAGGTATCGGCAAACTGAAAGTCTCCGAGCGTCCTGCCCGCACCGGTCGCAACCCTTCGACCGGCGCCGCCATCGAAATCGCTGCCAAGAAAGTTGTGAAGTTCGTTCCAGCCAAAGGCCTGAGCGACGCCATCAACAAGTAATTGTCGATGCGTTGATCACAACCGCGCCCGGGTTGCCAGGCGCGGTTTTTTCATGCCTGCGATTTACGCCGGGCATGCCAGCCTTGGCGCGCGGCATCGTCTAGGAAGCTCCAGGCGACCATACGGCTCTGCTTTTGCCCCTGGCCCATCTCGGTAATGCGTACGGCCTTGGCTTCGGCCTTTTCGAGCGCCGCTTCGATACCTGGCAAGTTACTGGCTTTGGACACCAGGCTGGTGAACCACAGCACCTGTTGCGCGTATTGCTGGCTTTCCTCCACCAGCTGGGTAACGAAGCGGATCTCGCCGCCTTCGCACCACAGTTCGTTGTTCTGCCCGCCGAAATTGAGCACTGGCAACTTGCGCTTGGGGTCTTGCTTGCCCAGGTTCTTCCATTTGCGCTGGCTGCCGCGGGTAGCCTCCTCGCGCGAAGCATGGAAGGGTGGGTTGCATAGGGTCAGGTCGAAGCGCTCTTCGGTTTTCAGCAGGCCGGTGAGAATGCATTTGCGGTTGGCTTGCTGGCGCAGGCTGATGGCTTTGCTCAAACCGTTGGCTTGAACGATGGCCTTGGCCGAGCCCAGCGCAACCGGGTCGATGTCCGAGCCCAGGAAGCGCCAGCGGTAGTCGCTATGGCCTAGCAATGGATAGATGCAGTTAGCGCCCACGCCAATGTCCAATGCCTTGACCTGAGGGCCCCTCGGCACTTCGCCGGCGTTGTCTGCGGCCAACAGGTCTGCGGCCACATGCAGATAGTCGGCACGCCCTGGGATGGGCGGGCACAGGTAATCGGCAGGGATATCCCAATACTGGATGCCATACTGCGCCTTGAGTAAGGCTCGGTTGAACACACGCACCGCCTCTGGGTTGGCGAAGTCGATGCTGGGTTTGCCGTGGGGGTTGGTGATGGTGAAGCGGGCCAGGTCTGGGTGGGCCTTGATCAGGCTGGGAAAGTCGTAGCGGCCCTGATGGCGGTTGCGCGGGTGCAGGGTGGGTTTGTTCGAAGTCATGACAGTGTCCAGCCCTATACGAGCGGTGGCTATGGAGCCTGGGGCTGCTGGGCAGCCCCTTCGCGACACAAGGCCGCTCCAGCAGAACAGTAGCGCCTTTAGAGTCGGCGCCGTTCTGTGGAGCGGCCTTGTGTCGCGAAAGGGCCACAAAGCGGGCCCATCGGTCTCTCTAGAGATTAAAGCGCTGCAATGCGCGCATGCTGCTCGGTGAAGTTGGCCAGGGCTTGCTCGGACTCAGCCAGCTTGGCGCGCTCCTTCTCGATTACCGCAGGCGGTGCCTTGTCGACGAATGCGGCGTTGGACAGCTTGCCGCCCACGCGCTGAACCTCACCTTGCAAGCGCTGGATCTCCTTGTTGAGGCGAGCCAGCTCGGCGTCCTTGTCAATCAGCCCGGCCATCGGTACCAGTACTTGCAGGTCGCCGACCAGGGCAGTGGCCGACAGCGGGGCCTCGTCGGCATCGCCCAGTACCGTGAACGATTCGACTTTGGCCAGCTTCTTGAGCAACGCTTCGTTTTCCTGCAGGCGACGCTGGTCGTCAGCATTGGCGTTCTTCAGGAACAGCGGCAGTGGTTTGGCGGGGCCGATGTTCATCTCAGCGCGGATGTTGCGCAGGCCGACCATCAGTTCTTTGAGCCATTCGATATCGCCTTCGGCAGCCGCATCGATGCGGCTTTCATTGGCCACTGGCCATGGCTGCAGCATGATGGTCTTGCCTTCGATACCAGCCAGCGGCGCAATGCGCTGCCAGATTTCTTCGGTAATGAACGGCATGAATGGGTGCGCCAGGCGCAGCGCCACTTCCAGCACTCGCACCAGGGTGCGGCGGGTGCCACGGGCGCGCTCGACCGGAGCGTTCTCGTCCCACAGCACCGGCTTGGACAGCTCAAGGTACCAGTCGCAGTACTGGTTCCAGATGAACTCGTACAGCGCCTGGCTGGCCAGGTCGAAGCGGAACTGCTCGAGCTGGCGGGTGACTTCGGCTTCGGTGCGTTGCAGTTGCGAGATGATCCAGCGGTCTGCCAGCGAAAGCTCGTAGGCTTCGCCGTTCTGCCCGCAGTCCTCGCCCTTGTCCAGTACGTAGCGGGCGGCGTTCCAGATTTTGTTGCAGAAGTTGCGATAGCCTTCGACGCGGCCCATGTCGAACTTGATGTCGCGGCCGGTGGAGGCCAGCGAGCAGAAGGTGAAGCGCAGGGCGTCAGTGCCGTAGCTGGCGATACCTTCCGGGAATTCAGCTTTGGTCTGCTTGGCGATCTTCTCGGCAAGCTTGGGCTGCATCATGCCGCTGGTGCGTTTTTCCAGCAGGGCATCGAGGGTGATGCCGTCGACGATGTCCAGCGGGTCGAGCACGTTGCCTTTGGACTTGGACATCTTCTGGCCCTGGCCATCGCGCACCAGGCCGTGTACGTACACGGTCTTGAACGGTACCTGCGGGGTGCCGTCTTCGTTCTTGATCAGGTGCATGGTCAGCATGATCATGCGCGCAACCCAGAAGAAGATGATGTCGAAGCCGGTCACCAGCACATCGGTGGAGTGGAATTTCTTCAGGAACTCGGTCTGCTCCGGCCAGCCCAGGGTGGAGAAGGTCCACAGGCCCGAGCTGAACCAGGTGTCGAGCACGTCGTCGTCCTGGCGCAGCTTCACATCGCTGCCAAGCTTGTGCTTGGCACGCACTTCTTCTTCGTTGCGCCCGACGTAGACCTGGCCAGCTTCGTCGTACCAGGCCGGAATGCGGTGGCCCCACCACAGCTGGCGGCTGATGCACCAATCCTGAATGTCGCGCATCCAAGAGAAGTACATGTTTTCGTATTGCTTTGGCACGAACTGGATGCGGCCATCTTCCACGGCTTCGATGGCAGGCTCTGCCAAAGGCTTGGTGGAAACGTACCACTGGTCGGTCAGCCAAGGCTCGATGACCGTGCCGGAACGGTCGCCCTTTGGCACTTTGAGGGCGTGGTCATCGATACTGACCAGCAGGCCTTGGGCATCGAGGTCGGCGACGATCTGCTTGCGGGCGACGAAGCGGTCCAAGCCTGCGTACTGGGCAGGCAGGCCGGTTTCGATCTGCTCGTTGACGCTGCCGTCGAGGTTGAAGGCCTGCGCGGCGGACAGCACCAGTGCGTTCTTGTCGAAGATGTTCAGCAGGGGCAGGTTGTGGCGCTTGCCGACTTCGTAGTCGTTGAAGTCGTGCGCTGGGGTGATCTTCACGCAGCCAGTGCCGAACTCGGGATCGCAATAATCGTCGGCGATGATCGGGATACGGCGGCCGACCAGTGGCAGCTCGACGAATTTGCCGATCAAGGCCTGGTAGCGCTCGTCAGTCGGGTTGACGGCAACGGCGGCGTCACCCAGCAGCGTTTCCGGACGCGTGGTGGCAACCACCAGATAGTCTTTGCCTTCGGCGGTCTTGGCGCCGTCGGCCAGCGGATAGCGCAGGTTCCACAGGTGGCCCTTCTCGTCGTGGTTTTCCACCTCGAGGTCGGAAATGGCCGTGTGCAGTTTGGTGTCCCAGTTGACCAGGCGCTTGCCACGGTAGATCAGGCCGTCCTCATGCAAGCGCACGAAGGCTTCCTTCACCGCCTCGGACAGGCCGTCGTCCATGGTGAAACGTTCGCGGCTCCAGTCCACGGACGAGCCCAGGCGACGGATCTGACGGCTGATATTGCCACCTGATTGGTCCTTCCACTCCCAGATTTTCTCCAGGAAGGCTTCACGGCCCAGGTCGTGGCGGCTTTGGCCCTTGGCTTCGAGCTGGCGTTCAACCAGCATCTGGGTGGCGATACCGGCGTGGTCGGTACCAGGCTGCCACAGGGTGTCGCGGCCTTGCATGCGGCGGAAACGGATCAGGGCATCCATGATCGCGTTGTTGAAGCCGTGGCCCATGTGCAGGCTGCCCGTCACGTTCGGTGGCGGAATCATGATGGTGTAGGACTCACCTGCACCTTGTGGAGCGAAATAGTTTTCGGACTCCCAGGTGTTGTACCAGGAAGTTTCGATGGCGTGCGGCTGGTAGGTCTTATCCATGCGCGGCGGGACCCTGTGCATTTATTCGGGAAAGCCGGGAAGTATAACCAAGCTGGGGGCCGCAGGCGACAAGCTGCTGCTATCTGGCAAGGCGGACCTGGCGTGTGCTTACCTCAACCCACAAGGCCTGCTAATACCTCAAGGTGAGCACCAGGCTGGGAGATCGGCTTTACCCGCGAAGCATGCAGTGCGGTGTGTGGCACCGGCACCGCACACTTGCAGCCTCACTCCGAGCGTTTGATCAAGCGCTCGATCCGCGCATCCAAGCGGCGTTTGATCTCGTTTTCGATGTGTGGGGTGAAGTCGTTGATCACGTCCTGCATGATCATCTGCGCAGCGGCGCGCAGCTCGCTCTCCAGGTGCAGCAGAGTGTCCTGGCGGCGAGTCTGCGGGTCGTCCTGGGGTGGGCTTGCCATAGGCTGTTCAGAGGCTTGTGTTGCATGTCCGCTGGGCACATCAAGCAACAGCGGGATTTGCTCGACTGTTTCAGTAAGCAGCGGCGGTTGCAGGTCAGAATCGCCAAGCAGCTGGCGAATCGACTCCAGGTCATCCAGCAAGTGAGCAGAATCGGGTAGGGCGGAGGGCTTGTCCATCGTCGTCAAAGTCGCTGTAAGCGGTGGTCTTGCAGAGCATAGCCCTGTTCACGGTAGAAACGGAACCGCTCCCGGGCCGATTGGCGAATGCCTGGGTCCTCGACAACGATTTCGGCAACCCGCTCGAACTGGCCAACGAAGCCCGGTACATCGGCACCCAGGTTTATCAGCAGGTCACGATGCTCCCCTGCGTCGTCCGCCAACCCCAGCGCCACTGACGTGTGCGGGTGCGTTTCAGCCAAGTCATGGGGCACGAACGCCTCACCCTTGAACTGCCAAAGCCGTTGGTCCAGCTCGTTGCGCTGCTCGGCGTCCTGGCAATGCAGGTAGACCCGGTGGCCGAGGCGCCAGGCCTTTTCGCACAGTTTGCAGGCGAAATCGAGCCGCGCCGACAGCGAGTCGGTGGGAAGAATGTAGAAATCGACTTTGCTCATGGTGTGCTCTGCCAGCCAGCGGCGTCAGGGGCGCCGCTGGCTTCACGGCATCAGGCGTCGGCGCGGTCCAGCAGATACTGGGTCAGCAGGGGCACCGGGCGGCCGGTAGCGCCTTTGTCCTTGCCGCCGCTGATCCACGCGGTGCCGGCGATGTCCATGTGCGCCCAGTTGTAGGCCTTGGCGAAGCGCGACAGGAAGCAGCCTGCGGTGATGGTGCCGGCTTTCGGGCCACCGATGTTGCCCATGTCGGCAAATGGGCTGTCCAGTTGCTCTTGGTACTCGTCGAACAGCGGCAACTGCCAGGCGCGGTCGTCGGCACGCTTACCAGCCTCGAGCAGTTGACCGACCAGTTCGTCGTTGTTACCCATCAGGCCGGAGGTGTGGCTGCCCAGGGCGACGATGCAGGCGCCGGTCAGGGTGGCGATATCGATCACCGCCTGCGGTTTGAAGCGCTCGGCGTAGGTCAGGGTATCGCACAGTACCAGGCGGCCTTCGGCGTCGGTGTTGAGGATTTCGACCGTTTGACCACTCATGGTGGTGACGATGTCACCTGGGCGAGTGGCGCCGCCGCTTGGCATGTTCTCGGCGCAAGCCAGCAGGCAAACCAGGTTGATCGGCAACTTGAGCTCCAGCACGGCACGCAGCGTGCCGAACACGCTGGCGGCACCGCACATGTCGTATTTCATTTCATCCATGCCGGCACCGGGCTTGAGGCTGATGCCGCCGGTATCGAAGGTGATGCCCTTGCCCACCAGCACGAACGGCTTGTCGGCCTTTTTGCCGCCCTGGTAGTTCAGTACGATCAGGCGTGGCGGCTGCTCGCTACCCTGGCCCACGGCATAGAACGCGCCCATGCCCAGGTCTTTGATCTTTTTCTCGTCGAGGACCTCGACCTTCAGCCCTTTGTGCGCCTTGCCCAGGTCTTTGGCCTGCTCGGCCAGGTAGCTTGGGTGGCACAGATTCGGCGGCAGGTTGCCCAGATCGCGAGTGAACGCCATACCGGTGGCGATGGCACTGGCATGCTTGACGGCGCGCTCGACCTCGGCCACCCCGGCTTTGTCTGCCAGCAGGGTGACTTTCTTGAGGGCACGCGGTTCGGCTTTCTGACTTTTGAAACGGTCGAACACGTATTGGCCGTCGAGCAGGGTCTCGGCCAGCAGACGATACTTGCCGTAGTGGGCATCGCGGTGGCTGACGGCGATGTCATCCAGTGCCAGCACCGCATCGGTGCCGTTCAGGCCCTTGAGCACGCCAGCAACGCTGCTGATCAGTTTGCGCCAGGCGCGATCGCCAAGTGCTTCGTCCTTGCCGCTGCCGACCAGCAACACCCGTTCGGCCTTCAGGCCAGGCAAGGCTTGCAGCAGCAGGGTCTGGCCAGGTTTGCCAGCCAGGTCGCCGCGCTTGAGCACTGCGCTGATGGCGCCTTCACAAGCTTGGTCGACAGCCTTGGCGACGGTGCCGAGCTTGCGACCTTCGCCGACCGCTACCACCAGGGTGGCGGTTTTTACGGATGCAGCAGCTACGCTTTTTACAACCAGTTCCATGTCAGGGTCCCCGAATGATCTTTGCAGGTGGCGCTATGGTTTTTCGCGCTCTGGACGGGCCTGGCCGCGTTGTCGCGCACCAGTGGAAAAGCTGCCAGTTTGAGCCTCGGGCAAGCGTGCTGACAAGCCCGATGTGGCTGTTGATGCGCGGCCAAGTGACAGGCGCCGTCAATCACAGGATAATGCGCGCACTTCATATGGAGGTTCGCCGTAGGCGAACCGGCTTTGGTCCTGGATGTCACAGGCCAATGTTTGGCAGTCCGCCCCTGACAACCCAGGAGTGTCTGGTTTGATCGTCTTTCGTTATCTGTCCCGCGAGGTCCTGGTGACCTTGAGCGCCGTCAGCGCCGTGCTGCTGGTGATCATCATGAGTGGGCGCTTCATCAAGTACCTGGCCCAGGCCGCCCAGGGTATCCTCGACCCTGGCGTGCTGTTCCTGATCATGGGCTTTCGCATGCCAGGTTTCCTGCAGCTGATTCTGCCGCTGGGCCTGTTCCTGGGGATCCTGCTGGCGTATGGCAGGCTCTACCTGGAAAGCGAAATGACCGTGCTGTCGGCAACCGGCATGAGCCAGCAGCGCCTGCTGGCCCTGACCATGGCGCCGGCTGCTCTGGTCGCCCTGCTGGTCGCCTGGCTGAGCATGAGCTTGTCCCCCTTGGGCGTTGCCCAGGTACAAAAGATCATCGCCCAGCAGGACGCGATGACCGAGTTCGATACCTTGGTACCGGGCCGCTTCCAGACTTTGCGCGACGGTTCACGGGTGACCTACACCGAGCAGCTGTCTGACGACCGCGTGAAGCTGGCCGGGGTGTTCATTTCCGAGAAGCGCTTCAACCAGGACAAGACCAAGGACCGTGCCCCGTCGGTGCTGGTTGCCGAGAAGGGCCACCAGGAAGTTCAGGCCGACGGCAATCGCTACCTGGTGCTGGAAAATGGCTACCGCTATGACGGTAATCCGGGCCAGGCTGACTACCGCGCTATCAAGTACGACACCTATGGGGTGTTGCTGCCCAAGCCGGAGGTGGCTGAAGAGGTAACCGACCGCGAAGCGATTTCGACCCTGGAGCTGTTCGGCAAGACCGACCCACGCGAACGTGCCGAACTGCAATGGCGCCTGTCGCTTCCGATCCTGGTGTTCATCGTGACCCTTATGGCGGTGCCGCTGGCCAGGGTCAACCCGCGCCAGGGCCGCTTCCTCAAGCTGCTGCCGGCGATTCTTCTGTACATGGCTTACCTGACGATGCTGATTTCCGTTCGTGGCGCTCTGGAAAAGGGCAAGTTGCCCATTGGCCTTGGCCTGTGGTGGGTACATGGGCTGTTCCTGCTGATCGGCCTGGGCCTGATGTACTGGGAGCCGCTGCGCCTGAAAATGGCTGCCCGTCGTGCGGAGGTGGTCCGTGGCTAAGCTTGACCGTTACATCGGCCAGAGCGTGCTGTTGGCCATTCTGGCGGTGCTGGGGATTATTCTCGGCCTGGCCTCGCTGTTCGCCTTCATCGATGAGATGGGCGACCTGAGCGACACCTACACCCTGCTCGACGCCGGCAAATACGTGCTACTGACCGCGCCTCGGCGGCTATACGACATGCTGCCCATGGCGGGGCTGATCGGCTGCCTGATCGGCCTCGGCAGCCTCGCCAGCAACAGCGAGCTGACCATCATGCGCGCGGCGGGTGTTTCCATTGGCCGTATCGTCTGGGCGGTGATGAAGCCCATGCTGGTGCTGATGCTGGTTGGCCTGCTGATAGGTGAATATGTCGCTCCGGTCACGGAAAACAAAGCCCAGGCCGATCGGTCCTTGGCGCAGGGTGGCGGTGAAGCGCAGAGCTCCAAACATGGCATGTGGCACCGCCAGGGCGAGGAGTTCGTGCACATCAACGCGGTGCAGCCCAATGGCTTGCTGCTGGGTGTGACGCGCTATCGCTTCGACAGCGAGCGCAAGATCCAGTCTGCGAGCTTTGCCCGTCGGGCCCAGTTCGAAAGCGATCACTGGACCTTGAACGACATCAGCACTACCTACTTCCGTGGCGACCACACCGAAGTGGTGAAGGCGCCTTCGGAGCAATGGGACGTGTCGCTGACCCCGCAGTTGCTCAATACCGTGATCATGGCGCCTGAATCGTTGTCGATCACCGGGCTTTGGGACTACATCCATTACTTGTCCGATCAAGGCCTGAACAACTCCCGCTACTGGCTGGCGTTCTGGACCAAGGTGCTGCAGCCGATGGTCACCGCAGCGCTGGTGCTGATGGCGATTTCCTTCATCTTCGGCCCGCTGCGTTCGGTGACCCTCGGCCAGCGCGTGTTCACAGGTGTGCTGGTGGGCTTCGTGTTCCGCATCGGCCAGGACTTGCTGGGCCCGTCGAGCCAAGTGTTCGGCTTCCCACCGCTGCTCGCGGTGGTAATCCCAGCGGGGATCTGTGCCGTGGCCGGTCTCTGGCTGTTGCGCCGTGCCGGCTGATGGCGACAACTGACCGATGACCGACCTACGGGTCAAAGTCGGTCAGTGACGCCAATGGGGCTGCTTGGCAGCCCTTCGCGGATAAACCCGCTTCCACAGTTTCTCCCCTAAAAAACCCCTGCGGGTTCCCGCCACGGGCCGCGACGCGGCCCCATAGTTGGGCGTACGACCTTGATTGAATGGCATTAGCCCAAAGGTCGGCTGTCTCACACCTGCTTCTTCGGTTTCGGCACGCGCACCAACTGGGTGTGTGAGTAAATGTCGTGCCAGCTGCGCTGACGCTTGTCGAACAATGACCAGATAAAGCCCAGCCCCAGGCAAAGCCAGGACGCAATGGCCACCATGAACCTCAGCAGCGCCTGCCACAGGCTGATCGCACTGCCGTCGGCGTTCTGCACACGCACCCCCCAAACCTGCATGCCCAAGGTCTGACCACCGTGGGTCCAGAATTTGGCAAAGAAGCCGAACAGTGCGAAAAGTAGGAGGGTCGAGAGCAGTGGGTCGCCATCCAGCGCGCCGGCCTCGGTCAGCTCGCGCATGCGGGCTTCGCCAATGATGGCCATCTGCACCATCTTGTAGGCACCGGCGGTGACGATCAGCAGTGCCGTGCAAAGCAGGAAGTCGTAGAACATCGCCGCCAGGCGCCGACCGAGGCCGACGGGTGGAAAGTCACCCTGGGGAGAGAGCAAGGGCTTGGGCATGCAATTTAGCTCCGAGTAACGAAGCCGCCATTCTACGGGCAAAAAAAAGCCCCTGCATATCGCAGGGGCTTCTGGGAGTCGGGCTTTGCCTTACACAGCCTGAACTTTGTCAGCCTGCATGCCTTTCTGGCCTTGAACTGCTTCGAAGGTGACCTTCTGGCCTTCTTTCAGGCTCTTGAAGCCGTTGCCTTCGATGGCGCGGAAGTGCACGAACAGATCCGGACCGCTTTCTGGAGTGATGAAGCCGTAACCTTTTTCGTCATTGAACCACTTGACGGTACCGTTCTGACGCTCAGCCATTGTCTTATTTCCTATGAAGCTTAAATATTGATGACAGTTTCTTTTGCGTTATATATACGCCAAAGAGTACTGGGCTGGGTTGCAGGAAAGTAAGAGACGTCGAACGGGTTGTAGCTAATCTAGGCTACTGGCCCAGGTCACGAACTGTTGCGACCCATGCAAACACAGTGTTGTGACTCTACGCCAAGTCCCGAGCGAAAAACAAGCCCTGGGTCGCGTCTAAAACAGGGCTTTCTCCAGGCCTTCGAAAATCTGCCGAAAACGCCGTAGTGCCTGGGCTGCAACCCTGTTCAAAAGTTATTGGGCAGGTTCGAAATCGAATATCTGCAACCTGCCACTGAACCTTATGTCCTGTCTTCAACCACGGTAGTAACGCTGTGCAACGAAAGGCATTTTGCTGACTTTCAAGGCAACCTTCTTACCGCGTACCAAGGCGAACAGGGGAGTGTCCAATGCACAGTGTTCGATATCGATATAGCCCATGGCGACTGGGGCGCCGAGTGTCGGGCCAAATCCGCCACTGCATACTTTGCCAACGTTATTATCGAACGCATCAACAATCTCCGCGCCTTCGCGTACCGGCGTGCGTTCTTGTGGTAACAGACCCACGCGCTTGCGGGCCACCCCCGTTTGCTGCTGGGCAAATATGACCTCGGCGCCGGGGAAACCACCGGCACGGCCGCCGTCTGCTCGGCGAACCTTGGACACTGCCCACAGCAGGCTGGCTTCGATTGGCGTGGTATGGGTGTCCATGTCGTGGCCATAGAGGCACAGGCCTGCTTCAAGGCGCAGCGAGTCGCGTGCCCCCAGCCCGATGGGCTGCACCTGCGGGTCGGCCAGCAGGCGGCGCGCCAATGCCTCGGCGGCGCCGACAGGCACTGAAATCTCGTAGCCGTCTTCGCCGGTGTAGCCCGAGCGGCTTACGTAACAGTCTTCATCGAGCAGTTTCACTGCGCGCACCTGCATGAACGTCATGCCAGCAACCTCGGGTACCAGGCGTTCCAGCACCTTCACCGCAGCCGGGCCCTGCAGCGCGAGCAGGGCTCGTTCCTGGAACAGCGCCTGCACTTCACAACGGTTGCCGATATGCTTGCGCAGGTGGGCCAGGTCCTGCTCCTTGCAGGCCGCGTTGACCACCAGGAACAAGGTGTCGTCGCCCAGGTTGGCGACCATCAGGTCGTCGAGGATGCCACCTTGGTCGTTGGTGAACATCGCATAGCGCTGCATACCCACTGGCAGGTCGATGATGTCTACCGGCACCAGAGTCTCCAGTGCCTTGGCGGCGTCTGCGCCGCGCAGCAGGATCTGGCCCATGTGCGATACGTCGAACAGGCCTGCCTGTTCGCGGGTGTGCAGGTGCTCCTTGAGCACCCCCAGCGGGTACTGCACCGGCATGTCGAAGCCGGCGAATGGCACCATGCGCGCGCCCAGCTCCAGGTGCAGGGCGTGCAGCGGGGTCTTTTGCAGTGTTTCGGACATCGATGACTCCTTGGTTGTATATCGGGTCAACATTCGATGATGTTGACGGCCAGACCGCCGCGGGCGGTCTCCTTGTATTTGCTTTTCATGTCGGCGCCGGTCTGGCGCATGGTACGAATCACCTTATCGAGCGACACGTAGTGCTGCCCGTCACCGCGCAGGGCCATGCGCACCGCGTTGATCGCCTTGACCGAGCCCATGGCATTGCGCTCGATACACGGCACCTGTACCAACCCGCCAATGGGGTCGCAGGTCAGCCCAAGGTTGTGCTCCATGCCGATTTCAGCAGCGTTCTCGACTTGCTGCACGGTGCCGCCCATCACCTCACACAAGGCCCCG
Source organism: Pseudomonas sp. 51_B (assembly GCF_017491595.1). Lineage (NCBI taxonomy): Bacteria > Pseudomonadati > Pseudomonadota > Gammaproteobacteria > Pseudomonadales > Pseudomonadaceae > Pseudomonas > Pseudomonas sp. 51_B. The sequence goes on along the minus strand of NZ_JAFGYW010000034.1, from coordinate 10,472 downwards.
GCGGCCATCGAACAGGCTACCCCCACCTCGCCCTGGCAGCCGACTTCAGCCCCGGAAATCGAGGCGTTTTCCTTGTAGAGGATGCCGATGGCGGCAGCGGTCAGCAGAAAACGCACCACCCCCTCTTCGCTGGCACCTGGGACGAAGCGCATGTAGTAGTGCAGCACTGCCGGCACAATGCCCGCCGCACCGTTGGTGGGCGCGGTGACTACCCGCCCGCCATTGGCGTTTTCCTCGTTGACCGAAAGGGCATAGAGGTTGACCCAGTCGAGCACCGACAATGCATCGCGCAGGTTGGCTTCCGGGTGGCGGCTCAGTTGGCGGTACAGTGCCGGAGCGCGGCGCTTGACCTTCAGGCCGCCGGGTAGAACCCCTTCGTGACGGTAGCCGGCTTCGACGCAATCCTGCATCACCTGCCAAATGTGCAGCAGGCCGCTGCGGGTTTCGCTTTCAGGGCGCCAGGCGGCCTCGTTGGCCAGCATCACCTGGCTGATCGACAACTGGTGCGCGATGCAGTGGCCGAGCAAAGCTTTGGCGGTCGTGAATGGATAGGCCAGCACGGTGCTGTCTTCGACGATTCGGTCCTGGCCGGCAGCATCCTCATCCACCACGAAGCCACCACCTACCGAGTAGTACTCGCGGCTGCGAATTTGTAGACCGGCGCCATCGAAGGCTCGGAAAATCATGCCGTTGGGGTGGTAGGCCAGGGGTTTGCGGATCATCGCCAGGTGCTGCTTCTCGTCGAACGCGATGGTCTTCTCACCCAGCAGGCTGAGCTGACCGCTAGCGCGGATGGCCTGCAGGCGGGCGGGAATGATTTCGGTATCGACGCTATCTGGGTGCTCGCCTTGCAGGCCGAGCAATACCGCCTTGTCACTGCCGTGGCCTTTGCCGGTGGCGCCAAGCGAGCCGTAGAGTTCGGCCTTGACGCTGACGGTGCTGGCCAGCAAGCCATCGCGGCGCAGCCCCTGAACAAAGCGCGCGGCAGCGCGCATAGGCCCGACCGTGTGGGAGCTGGAGGGGCCGATGCCGATCTTGAACAAGTCGAAGACGCTCAGTGACATGCTGCCTCCAGCTGGGTTGTTTGGGCGGACACTGAACCGAGCGGGAGCGGGTTGGCCCGCGAATAGGGCGATGCAGCCACTAACGCATTCGCCGGTGAACCCGCTCCCACAGGTTGTGTGTCAAGCCTAGATGCTATCAGGCGTCCTGATAGCTCTCGATCGACGGGCAGGCGCAGACCAGGTTGCGATCACCAAACACGTTGTCGACGCGACCGACCGGCGGCCAGTACTTGCCTTGCACCAGGCTGGGCAGTGGATACACGGCCTGCTCACGGCTATAGCCATGGCTCCATTCACCTACCAGTTCCGCTGCAGTGTGCGGGGCGTTTTTCAACGGGTTGTCATCTTTGTCAACGCTGCCGTTTTCCACGGCGCGGATCTCTTCGCGGATCTGGATCATGGCGTTGCAGAAGCGATCCAGTTCTTCCCTGGACTCACTTTCGGTCGGCTCGATCATCAGCGTGCCGGCCACCGGGAACGACATGGTCGGGGCGTGGAAGCCAAAGTCGATCAGGCGCTTGGCCACGTCATCGACGCTGATGCCGCTGCTGTCCTTGAGTGGGCGCAGGTCGAGGATGCATTCGTGGGCGACCAGGCCGTTGCCACCGGTGTACAGCACTGGATAGTGCTCTTCCAGGCGGCGGGCGATGTAGTTAGCGTTGAGAATCGCCATCTGCGAGGCACGTTTGAGCCCGGCACCGCCCATCATGCGAATGTACATCCAGGTGATCGGCAGGATGCTGGCGCTGCCGAACGGCGCGGCGCATACGGCCCCCTCGGGGTTTTCCAGCGCCGCGTGACCTGGCAGGAACGGCGCCAGGTGCGACTTGACGCCGATCGGCCCGACGCCTGGGCCGCCACCGCCATGAGGAATGCAGAAGGTCTTGTGCAGGTTCAGGTGCGAAACGTCGCCCCCGAATTTGCCTGGGGCGCAAAGGCCGACCATGGCATTCATGTTGGCGCCGTCGATATACACCTGGCCGCCGTTGTCATGGATGATCGCGCAGATCTCGCCAATCGCTTCTTCGAACACGCCGTGGGTCGACGGGTAGGTGATCATGATCGCCGCCAGGCGCTCGCGGTGTTCGATGGCCTTGGCGCGCAGGTCTTGGACATCGACGTTGCCACGGGCATCACAGGCGGTGACCACCACGCGCATGCCGGCCATGTGCGCGGTCGCAGGGTTGGTGCCGTGAGCCGAGGAAGGGATCAAGCAGATATCGCGGTGGCCTTCGCCGCGGCTGCGGTGGTAAGCGCGGATGGCCAGCAGGCCTGCGTACTCGCCCTGGGAACCGGCGTTGGGTTGCAGCGACACCGCGTCGTAACCGGTGGCGGCGCACAGCATCGCCTCAAGTTCGGTAGTCATCTGCAGGTAGCCCTGGCTTTGCTCAGCTGGGGCGAACGGGTGCAGATTGCCAAACTCGGCCCAGGTCACTGGGATCATTTCGCTGGCCGCGTTGAGCTTCATGGTGCACGACCCCAGTGGGATCATGCTGCGGTCCAGCGCCAAGTCCTTGTCGGCCAACAGGCGCAGGTAGCGCATCAGCTCGGTTTCGCTGTGGTAGCGGTTGAACACCGGGTGCTCAAGGATCGCCGACTGACGCAGCAGGGTGGCCGGCAAACGCGAGCCGGTGCTGGCTGCCAGGCTAGCGAAGTCGGGCTGAGCCTGATCGCTGCCGAACAGTTGCCAGAGGGCCTCGACGTCGGCTTGGGTGCTGGTTTCGTCGAGCGACAGGCCCAGGTGGGCAGCGTCGATCTGGCGCAGGTTGATACCCTGGCCCCGCGCCTTGTCATGCAAGCTGGCGGTGGCACTGCCGGTGGCCAGGGTCAGGGTGTCGAAGGCGGTTTCCCCAACCACTTCCAGGCCCAGGTTTTTCAGGCCGGCCGCGAGAATCGCGGTGAGGGCGTGAGTGCGCTCGGCAATGCGCTTGAGGCCCGCCGGGCCGTGGTACACGGCGAACATGCTGGCGATGTTGGCCAGCAGCACCTGGGCGGTGCAGATGTTGCTGGTGGCTTTCTCGCGACGGATATGCTGTTCGCGGGTCTGCATGGCCAGGCGCAGGGCAGTTTTGCCGAAGCGGTCGATCGAAACACCGACCAGGCGGCCAGGCATGTCACGCTTGAAGGCATCGCGGGTAGCGAAATAGGCCGCATGGGGGCCACCAAAGCCCAGCGGCACGCCGAAGCGCTGGGCGCTGCCGATGGCAACGTCGGCGTCGAACTCGCCAGGCGGGGTGAGCAGGGTCAGGGCCAGCAGGTCGGCGGCGACTGCGACCAAGGCATTGGCGGCGTGAAAGCGCGCGACGACCTCGCGGTAGTCGAACACCTCACCGTTGCTGGCTGGGTATTGCAGCAATGCGCCGAAGAAGGCGCTGACATCGCCCAGTTCACGCTCGTCACCCACTACGATTTCGATGCCCAGCGGCTCGGCACGGGTGCGCAACACGTCGAGGGTCTGAGGGTGGCAGTGCACGGAGGCGAAGAAGGTGTGGCTGGCCTTGTTCTTCGACAGGCGCTTGCAGAAGGTCATGGCCTCGGCCGCTGCGGTGGCTTCGTCGAGCAAGGATGCGTTGGCGATCGGCAGGCCGGTAAGGTCACTGATCAGGGTCTGGAAGTTCAGCAGTGCTTCCAGGCGGCCCTGGGAAATCTCTGGCTGGTAGGGGGTGTAGGCGGTGTACCAGGCCGGGTTTTCCAACAGGTTGCGCAGGATAGGCGATGGGGTGTGGGTGTTGTAGTAACCCTGGCCTATATAGCTCTTGAACACTTGGTTCTTGCCCGCGATGGCCTTGAGCGCCGCGAGGGCATCGGCTTCGCTCTGGCCGTCTTGCGAGCCGAGCACGCTGGTGCCTTTTATGCTGTCAGGGATGACCGCTGCGGTCATGGCGTCCAGCGAATCGAAGCCAAGGGTGGCGAGCATGGCCTGCTCGTCGTCGGCGCGCGGGCCAATGTGACGGGCAATGAATTCGTTGGCGGTGCCGAGGTTGATAGTCATGGTCGGGCTCCTCAGGCGTCGTCGTTGGCTTTGATCAAGCGGTCGTAGGCGTCCTGGTCGAGCAGGGCGTTGACTTGGTTCATGTCGGCCGGGATGAAGCGGAAGAACCAGCCTTCACCCAGCGGATCTTCGTTGACCAGTTCGGGGCTGTCGTTGAGGCCTTCGTTGACGGCGACCACTTCACCGGTCAGGGGCATGTACACACCACTGGCGGCTTTCACCGATTCGACGGTGGAGGCTTCGGCGCCTTTTTCATAAGGCTGCAGCTCAGGCAGTTGCACATAGACCACATCGCCGAGGGCGTTCTGGGCGTAGGCGGTGATGCCCACGGTGACACTACCGTCGTCTTCGACGCGTAGCCATTCGTGATCTTCTGTGAAACGCAACTCGCTCATGGGGGATCCTCGGGAAGCAGGGCGATGGGCGCGGTGCGGCCGCGCTCTTGAATTGCGAATCCCGAAGCAATAATGCGGCCAATATTAATAAAGCCTTATAAATCAATGATTTGAAGGTGGATGCGATAAAGGCGCGCCCGGCCACTGTAACGAATTCGCTACATTTGAAGGGTGGCCTAAAACTCGAGGTTGATCAGACCCTTGTCCAGCGGCGTGAACTCCAGGGTGTATTGAATTAATTACAGTGTATTGAAATCGTTCCGTCATGAGCTTTTGCTGGTGATGCCGTATTTGCGTAACCGTTGTGCAATCGCCGTATGCGATGTCTGCAGCCGCCCCGCCAACTGCCGTGTCGAGGGATAACTGGCGTATAGCCGCTGCAGCAACGCCTTTTCGAAATCGCTCACTGCCTGCTCCAAGCTTGCCACCTCGCCATCCTGCCCTCGGGCCACGGAGGTTCCGGCGATATCCAGGTCACCGATATCTACCAGGTTGCCCTCGCAGATGGCCGCAGCGCGGAAAATCACGTTCTGCAGCTGACGCACGTTGCCTGGCCAGGGGTTGGCCAGCAGGGCCGAGTGAGTCGCGGGGGTGAGGCGGCAGGCGGGGCGCTGGATCTGTGTGCAGGCCTGCTGCATGAAGTAGTGCGCCAGCATGAGGATGTCCTGGCCCCGGTCGCGCAGCGGCGGCACTTGCAGGTTGAGCACATTCAGGCGATAGAACAGGTCTTCACGGAAGGTGCCTTCGGCGACCATGCGTTCCAGGTCGCGGTGGGTGGCGCTGATGATGCGCACATCCACCTTCACTTCGCGATCGCCGCCCACGCGGCGGAAGCTGCCATCGCTAAGAAAACGCAGCAGCTTGGCCTGCAGGTACGGCGACATTTCGCCGATCTCGTCGAGGAACACCGTGCCCTGGTTGGCCAGCTCCATCAGCCCGGGCTTGCCGCCGCGCTGGGCACCGGTGAAGGCGCCGGGGGCATAGCCGAACAGCTCGCTTTCGGCCAGGCTTTCGGGCAGTGCCGCGCAGTTGAGGGCAAGGAACGGCGAGGCTTGGCGGCTGCTGATGGCGTGACAGGCACGGGCCACCAGCTCTTTGCCGGTGCCGGTTTCGCCGTGTACCAGCAACGGTGCGTCCAGTGCCGCCACGCGCAGTGCGCGGGCTTTGAGCGTGCGGATGGCCGGTGATTCGCCCAGCAGCGCATCGAAGCCTTCAGCGTGGTCGTGGTGCAGCGCCGACAGGCGCTCGCCCATGCGGCTGGGCGCATACAGTGTAAGCAGCCCGCCTGCGTGGGTGATGGGCGTGGCGTCCAGCAACAAGCTTTGCCCGTGCAGCTGCATTTCGCGCATCGGCAAGCGGAAGTTGTTATCCAGTAGGGCCTGGAGAAGTTCTGGATCGTTGAACAACTCACCCACCGTACGCCCGGCGGATTCGCGGCCGCAAAGGGCGATCAGCGCCGGGTTGGCCAAAAGCACCTTGCCCGCGCTGTCGACCGCTAGCACTGGGTCGCTCATGGCCGCCAGCAGTGCATCGAGTTGCAGGTGGCGGCGTTGGCCGGGAAGGATGTCGACCACCTCCACCGATTGCACGCCATGGACTTCGAACAGGGCGTCGTGAAGTTCTTCTAGCACTGCAGGGCTCAGGGTCGGGGCATCGATATAGACGTTGGGCGGGACCATCTCCACGGCGTCCAGATTGAGGTTGCGGGCACCGAGCAGGGCGAGGACTTCCTGGGTGATACCAACGCGGTCGATGAAACTGACGTGGATGCGCATGGGGCAGAGGGGCGTTGTGGCCGGGGAGGGCAGTAGTATGCCTCAACATTGTCAGGGCCGCAGAACGGCCCCTCTAGGCGACTTCACTCCAAGTGTTCAGGCTTGATCGGATCGCCCGATTTCACGTGAAGTTTCTCGCGGATGTCTTCGAACATCGCGTCGTAGAGCTTGTGTGGCGAGCTGAGCGTCTCGAATTTCTTCGGCGGCTCCAGGTGCGCCTGGGCTTTGCGGCTCAAGACCATCAGAAAGCTCGGTAGCACCTGGTCCTTGGCCAGGAAGAAAGTCTCATCCACCGGCTTGCCTTCGATGCTGCCGTGCATGTGAAACGCCACACCCAGGCCTTCGCCGGGGTCCTGCACGGCTTCGTATTCGATGTTCAGGTCATAGCTATGGTCGGCGCTGTTCAGCGCAATGCGCTCGATGTGTACGTGACCGGGGTGAAATTGGGCCATGGCTCAAACCTCCACAAAATTGAAAAGGCGGGCCCGGCTAGCCCGCCAACTGCAGTCAACGGTAGCTGATACCCGGTGTCTGGGTGCTGATCCGGGTACCGGCGACGCCTTTGACGATATCCTCGATGTTCTCCAGCGAGCTGATCACTGCCACTTTACCGGTATGGCGGGCGAAATCGCAGGCAGCTTGCACCTTTGGCCCCATGGAGCCGGCAGCGAAGCCCAGGCGATCGAGTTCATCGGGGTGGGCCTGGGCAATGGCTTTTTGCGTTGGCTTGCCCCAATCAATGTAGGCCGCATCGACATCGGTGGCGATTACCAGAAGGTCGGCTTTCAACTGTTCGGCCAACAACGCCGAGCACAGGTCTTTGTCGATCACCGCCTCGACCCCCTTGAGCTTGCGGTTTTCATCGTACAGAGTCGGGATGCCGCCGCCCCCTGCGCAGATCACGATGCTTTTCTTTTCGAGCAGCCAAGTGATCGGGCGGATTTCGAAGATGCGTTTGGGTTTTGGGCTTGCGACGACACGCCGATATTTGTCGCCGTCGGCCTTGACCACCCAGCCCTTTTCCTTGGCCAGGCGCTGCGCTTCCTCTTTGCTGTACACGGGGCCGATGAACTTGCTTGGGTCTTTGAAGGCCGGGTCGTCGGCATCTACCTCAACCTGCGTCAGCAGGGTAGCGAACGGCACTTCGAAGTCCAGCAGGTTACCTAGCTCCTGCTCGATCATGTAGCCGATCATGCCTTCTGTTTCGGCACCCAGCACATCCAGCGGGTAGGCTTCGTCGGGCTTGTACGACAGCCCTTGCAGCGCCAGCAGGCCCACCTGCGGGCCATTGCCGTGGGCGATCACCAGCTCGTTGCCGGGGTGGATCTTGGCGATCTGTTCGGTGGCTGTGCGTATATTGGCGCGCTGATTCTCAGCGGTCATCGGCTCACCGCGGCGTAGCAGGGCGTTGCCGCCCAATGCAACAACGATACGCATGGGAAATGTCCTTTAAGCGAAAGAAATGTGCGCTGTTGGGTGGCCGGACACCGCACCGTGGCAGCGGGTAACCCCGCTGCCACAGGTGACGCGGGCTGCCCAGCCTTACAGGTCAGCCAAGGTCGAAACCAGGATCGCCTTGATGGTATGCATGCGGTTTTCCGCCTGTTCGAAGGCGATGCACGCCGGCGACTCAAACACGTCATCGGTCACTTCGATGCCATTGGCCAGGTCCGGATACTGCTCGGCAATCTGCTTGCCTACCTTGGTTTCGCTGTTGTGGAAAGCAGGCAGGCAGTGCATGAATTTGGTCCTGGGGTTGCCTGTGGCTTTCATCATCTCCTTGTTCACCTGGTAGGGCTTGAGCAGCTTGATGCGCTCACCCCAGGCTTCGATCGGTTCACCCATCGAAACCCAGACGTCGGTGTGAATGAAATCGACGTCCTTGACCGCAGCCTTGGGGTCTTCGGTGAGGGTGATCCGTGCGCCGCTTTCTTCGGCGTACTGCTGGCAACGCTCGACCAGGTCTTCATGGGGCCACAGCGCTTTGGGGGCGGCGATGCGTACGTCCATGCCGAGCTTGGCGCCGATCAGCAGCAGCGAATTGCCCATGTTGTTGCGGGCGTCGCCCAAGTAGGCGTAGCTGATGTCGTGCAGCGGTTTGTCGCTGTGCTCACGCATGGTCAGCACATCGGCGATCATTTGGGTTGGGTGGTACTCATCGGTCAAGCCGTTGAACACCGGCACGCCTGCGAACTTGGCCAGTTCTTCGACGATTTCCTGTTTGAAGCCACGGTACTCGATGGCGTCATACATCCGACCCAGCACGCGGGCAGTATCCTTCATGCTTTCTTTGTGGCCGATCTGCGATGAGTTGGGGTCGATGTAGGTGACATTGGCGCCCTGGTCGTAGGCCGCAACTTCAAACGCGCAGCGGGTGCGGGTGGAGGTTTTTTCGAAAATCAGCGCAATGTTGTTGCCTTTGAGGTGTTGCTGTTCGGTGCCGGTGTATTTGGCGCGTTTGAGGTCGCGTGACAGATCCAGCAGGTATTTGAGCTCGCGCGTGGTGTGGTGTTCGAGGCTGAGCAGGTTACGGTTGTGGATGTTGAACGCCATGACGGTTCTCCTTGAATTCGGTAGGGGGCCTGGCCGCCACCTCGTGAGTGCGGCCGGGTGTGCAGTGGGCGTTAATAGTCGATAGGGTCGCGTACGATCGGGCAGGTCATGCAATGGCCGCCGCCGCGGCCGCGGCCTAGCTCGCCGGCGCTGATGGTGATGACCTCGACGCCGGCTTTGCGCAGCAGGGTGTTGGTGTAAGTGTTGCGGTCGTAGCCAATGACCACGCCTGGCTCGATGGCCACCACGTTGTTGCCGTCGTCCCACTGTTCGCGCTCGGCGGCGAAGCTGTTGCCGCCGGTCTCGACCACCCGCAGCCCGTCCTTCAGGCCAAGTTGCTCGCCCACCACCTCGATGAACGACTTGTGAATGCGACGCACGTCCATGCCGTACGGCTTGTTTTCATCGGGGCGGATGATGAACGGGACGATCTCCTTGACCACTTCCGGGAAGACCGTGACCAAGTCCCGGTCGCAGAAGCTGAACACCGTGTCCAGGTGCATGGCCGCGCGGGATTTGGGCAGGCCGGCGACGATCACCTCTTTCACGGCCCCCTTGGCGAACAGGTTCTGCGCCAGTTGGCCGATGGCTTGGCGCGAGGTGCGCTCGCCCATGCCGATCAGCACGATGCCGTTACCGATCGGCATCACGTCACCGCCTTCGAGGGTTGCGCTGCCGTGGTCCTTGTCCGGGTCGCCGTACCAGACCTGGAAGTCGGCGCCGGTGAATTCCTTGTGGAATTTGTAGATGGCGGTGGTTAGCAGGGTTTCCTGGCGCCGCGCGGGCCAGTACATCGGGTTCAGCGTCACACCGCCGTAGATCCAGCAGGTGGTGTCACGGGTGAACTGGGTGTTGGGCAGCGGTGGCAGGATGAAACTGGAGTGGCCCAGGTATTCGTTGTACATGCGCACCACATCGGCGCCTTCGCTCTGCGGTAGGTCCTGGCCGGCCACTCCGCCGATCAGAAATTCTGCCAGATGGCGAGGCTCCAGGCCTTCGAGCCAGCTGCGCACTTCGTGGGTCAGGCCGACACCCACGCTGTCTGCGGTGATCTTGCGGTCGAGAATCCAGTCCAGGGCCTGTTTGTCCTGCACGATATCCGTCAGCAAGTTGTGCATTTCCAGCACGTCTACCCCACGCTCGCGCATTTTGGTGACGAAGTCGAAATGGTCACGTTTGGCCTGGTCGACCCAGATCACGTCGTCGAACAGCAGCTCGTCACAGTTGCTTGGGGTCAGCCGCTTGTGCGCCAGGCCCGGTGCGCAAACCATTACCTTGCGCAGCTTGCCGGCTTCGGAGTGGACACCGTACTTCTGTTTTTCAGCGGACATGGTTCATTCCTCCAATTGAACGAAGACGTGGGTCAAAGGGTCAGGAAGCCGTCATACAGGCCATAGGCTGCCACCAGGGCGCCGACGACCACGGCTGCGAAGATCAGTTTTTCCACGTTGGTGAAGATCGGCTGGCCCACCTCCCGCTTGGCTTTGGCGAACAGGATCGCGCCGGGGGCGTAGAGCAGGGCCGAAAGCAGCAGGTATTTGACCCCTCCGGCATACAGCAGCCAGATGGCGTAAAGCAGTGCGATGGCACCGATGATCAGGTCCTTCTTGCGTTCGGCCAGGGCCTGTTCGTATGTCTCGCTGCGCAGTGCCAGCAGGAAGGCATACGCCGCTGACCACAGGTAAGGCACCAG
>NZ_JAFGYW010000338.1:0-462 GCF_017491595.1 Pseudomonas sp. 51_B | reverse complement strand
TAGAGGCCCGAACGCGACAGGTTAGTGACGTTAGTTACCATATCCAGACTCCTGCCAGAACGATTACCACCACGGAAACGGCGATAACGATTTTCGAGCCCAGTTTGCCGCCTTCCAGCGTCTCACCGATGCCCATGTCCATGATCAAGTGGCGCACACCGGCTACCAGGTGATACAGCAGAGCGGACAGGATGCCCCAAATCACTAGCTTGGCTAGCGGACTGGTCAGACACGCTTTCACCTGACCGAAGCCTTCCTCGGAGCTCAGCGACTTGTCCAATGCGTAAAGCATGATGGCAAGGCACACGAAGAGGATGACACCGGAGATACGGTGAAGAATGGACGTGTAAGCAGTGACTGGGAGTTTGATGGTCCTTAGGTCTAGGTTTACAGGTCGTTGGCTTTTCACGGCTTTTTTTTCACACTGAAGAGCCCCTAACAATCAGGGCAAAGTTGTTGGGG
>NZ_JAFGYW010000337.1:0-461 GCF_017491595.1 Pseudomonas sp. 51_B | reverse complement strand
CCCGTTTTCGGCGCAGCGATTTGTCGAACGCCCCTGCGCGCCCGCGAGGGCCGGAGACGAACCAGCGACGCGGCAAACGCGCGGGCACGCCGGCGGCGGCCCGCGGATTCCTCCCGACGGCGCCGACTGACGTTATCGCCTCGATCGCCGGATTCCATCGCCCCTAGTCAATAGAGTGTTGCTGTTTATATCGTCATCGGCCGATTTAAGCTTCGGCAAACGACGATTCGCGATTTCACCGCGCCGCCCATGACCTTGATGCCGACGCCATTCACAAAGCGCTTGCAAGCCCCGTGCGCCGCACGATCCTCGCGTGGCTCAAGGCGCCCGACAAGCACTTCCCCGCATCGCAAGCGGGGCCGTTTCCGCAAGGCGTCTGCGCGGGCCAGATCGACGCGCTGTGCGGATTGTCGCAGTCGACCGTGTCCGCGCACCTCGCGCCGCTCGAGCGCGCCGGGCTC
>NZ_JAFGYW010000336.1:0-463 GCF_017491595.1 Pseudomonas sp. 51_B | reverse complement strand
CCGTACGCTTCACCGTCGAGCACAGCCGCGAAGCCATCCAATGGCTGATTGACCAGGGCGTGCCCTTCACCCGCGACGAACAGTCCGGCACTGAAGACGGTGGTTTCGAATTTCACCTGACCCGCGAAGGTGGCCACAGCCATCGACGGATCATCCATGCTGCCGACGCCACCGCCGCTGCGATCTTCAAGACCTTGCTGGCCCAGGCCAAAGAGCGCGAGAACATCGAACTGCTGGAACAGCGGGTGGCCGTTGATCTGATCACCGAGCGCCGCTTGGGCATGGAAGGCGATCGCTGCCTCGGCTCCTACGTACTGAACCGCGCCACCGGCGAAGTCGACACCTACGGCGCACGTTTCGTGATTCTGGCCTCGGGCGGCGCGGCCAAGGTCTACCTTTATACCAGCAACCCCGACGGCGCCTGCGGTGACGGCATCGCCATGGCCTGGCGTTCCGGTTGCCG
>NZ_JAFGYW010000335.1:0-463 GCF_017491595.1 Pseudomonas sp. 51_B | reverse complement strand
TCACGGAAGTGCGTGATCTGCTCTCATTGAAGTTGTTTGCTTATATTCTCTTGCTGGGTGTCCTGCCGTGTTTGTTGTTGTGGAAAGTTCCGGTCAGTTATCGGCGCTGGCATCGCGAGTTGTTCAGCAAAGTTATTGTCAGTGTTGCCTCGGCAGCGGTGATCGGTGTTGTCGCATTGGCCAACTATCAAGGCTTGTCGTCGCTGTTTCGCAATCACCACGAAATTCGCCTGATGCTGGTGCCGAGCAATTACATCGGCGCATCCAGTGGTTATCTGCAAGAGCAAGTGGTCTCGGCGCAGCAGCCGTTCATCAAGATCGGCGAAGATGCCCAGCGCAATCCCCACCGGCAGCTACAGCCACGCAAATCCCGCACGGTGCTGGTGGTGGGGGAGAGTGCGCGGGCGCAGAACTTCGGCATTCTCGGCTAGGACCGCGACACCACGCCGCAACTGGACAAAGA
>NZ_JAFGYW010000334.1:0-463 GCF_017491595.1 Pseudomonas sp. 51_B | reverse complement strand
GGCCAAGGGTGCTGTCCTTGAAGCCACGTACCGAGTTGAAACCACCTGCATAGTAGTTTTCATAGAACGGCAAGCCGTCGGTCGAACCGTAACCGTCGCCATAACCGAGTTCGGTGTGCAGGCGCATGGTGTAGTTTTCGGTGATCGGCTGGAATAACTGGCCACGATAGTCGAGCTTGAAGAACGACAGGTCGCTGCCGGGGATGGTGGTTTCCAGAGTCAGGCTCTGGGCCCGGCCACGGGTCGGCAGTACGCCTTTGTTCAGGGTCGATTCCGACCAACCGGCCGAAGCCTTGAAGTTCAGGTAGTTATCGCCTTCCTTGTTAACGAAATCGAAAATCTCGTCAACGGTGTAGCGACCGGTGTTGATCTTGTCCTGTTGAACGGAAGCACCGAAGGTCAGACGCGAAGTCTCGCTGATCGGGTAACCGACGTTCACGCCGGCACCGAGGCTGTCTACCGC
>NZ_JAFGYW010000333.1:0-463 GCF_017491595.1 Pseudomonas sp. 51_B | reverse complement strand
CATCAAGGTCAGCCTCTACGACACCCAGGAAAACGCCTACCTCGACCTGACCTCCGGTCGTGTCGACGCGATCCTTGCCGACAAGTACGCCAACTATGACTGGCTGAAAAGCGACGCCGGCAAGGACTACGAGTTCAAGGGCGACCCGGTGGTGGAAAGCGACAAGATCGGCATCGCCGTGCGCAAGGGTGACAACGAGCTGCGCAACAAGCTGAACGCCGCCCTCAAGGAACTCGTCGCTGACGGTACCTACAAGAAAATCAACGACAAGTACTTCCCGTTCAGCATCTATTGATCTGACCTGTGGGACCGGCGCCGTGATCAAGCGGCACCGGCTCCCGACTTTGCCTGCCGCAAATTGAACAGAAACCCATGATTATCGACCTCTACGGATTCGGCCCGGCGCTCGCCGCTGGCGCGCTGATGACCGTCCAACTGGCCCTCACCGCCCTGTGCCTGGGCC
>NZ_JAFGYW010000332.1:0-463 GCF_017491595.1 Pseudomonas sp. 51_B | reverse complement strand
GTTCCAGCTCGAAAACGGCTTCAATCTCGGCACGGGGCAGCAGAACGGCAATCGCGAATTCGGCCGCAAGGCGATCGTCGGCCTCGCGAGCAACACGTGGGGCAGCGTCACGCTCGGCCGCCAGTACGATCCGGTCGTCGATCTCGTACAGGGGCTCACCGAGGACAACTACTTCGGCGGCGTGTTCGCGACACCGGGCGATCTCGACAACTACGACAACAGCCTGCGCGTGAGCAACTCGGTGAAATACACGAGCCCGGTGCTGTCGGGCTTCCAGTTCGAAGCGCTGTACGGCTTCGGCGGCGTCGCGGGCGCGACGGGCAGCGGCCGCACGTACAGCTTCGCCGCAAGCTACGCGAACGGGCCGCTGTCGCTCGGCGCGGGCTATCTGTACGCGGACGGCGGCGCGAACGCGACGAACGGCGTGCGCACGTGGACGGGCAGCTCGGACACGCTGTTCAAC
>NZ_JAFGYW010000331.1:0-463 GCF_017491595.1 Pseudomonas sp. 51_B | reverse complement strand
CTCGAGGATGCGTTCGCGGCGTTGCGCATAGATCGTGTGGCAGCGGCGGATGTGCTTGAGCAGGCAACCCTCGGCGATGAACTTGGCCAGCGCCCATTGCGGCAGGGTCGAGGCGTGCAGATCGGTCAGCTGTTTGGCGCGAATCACCGCTTCGATGATCGACGGCGGCAGGATCGCGTAGCCCAGGCGCAACTCCGGCAGCAAGGTTTTCGAGAAGGTGCCGACATAGGCGACGATACCGCGCTGATCGAGGTTGTACAGCGAGTCGGTGGGCCGGCCCTCGTAGCGGAATTCGCTGTCGTAATCGTCTTCGATGATGATCGCGCCCAGTTCATGGGCACGGGCGAGCAGGGCTTCGCGGCGCGCCTGACTCATCGCCATACCCAGCGGGAACTGGTGCGACGGGGTGACGTAAATGAGCCGCGTGCCATCGGGAATGTGCTCGACCTGAATACCCTCGGCA
>NZ_JAFGYW010000330.1:0-463 GCF_017491595.1 Pseudomonas sp. 51_B | reverse complement strand
GACCTTCACCAACACCTTTGATCGCGCCGAGGCCGTAAACGATACGGCCGTCGTCGTTCACCGTGAACTTGAACTCCGAAGTGTTCACGTCCGGCGCGTCGAGGCGCAGCTTCATCGTCCGCACTTCTTCGATCAAGGTCACGACCTTGTCGGTGTTGTGCATATCCGCCGAGAGTACCGCAGCCATAAACGGCGCCGGGTAGTGAGCTTTCAGCCAAGCGGTCTGGTAGGACACTAGGCCGTAAGCGGCGGAGTGGGATTTGTTGAAACCGTAACCGGCGAACTTTTCCACCAGGTCGAAAATGTTACCGGCAAGAGCCGCGTCGATGCCGTTGGTCGCGCAACCCTCAATGAAACCGCCGCGCTGCTTGGCCATTTCTTCAGGCTTTTTCTTACCCATCGCTCGACGCAGCATGTCCGCACCGCCGAGGGTGTAACCGGCCATGACCTGAGCAATCTGCAT
>NZ_JAFGYW010000329.1:0-464 GCF_017491595.1 Pseudomonas sp. 51_B | reverse complement strand
TCGCCGCGCTCGCAGTGCGACATCAGCGCCGCGAGGTTGCTCTGCGTGCCGCTCGGAAAGAACAGCGCCGCCTCCTTGCCCGCGCGCTCGGCCACCACGGCCTGCAGGCGCGCGACGGTGGGATCGTCGCCTCACACGTCGTCGCCCACTTCGGCGGCCGTCATCGCGGCCAGCATCGGCGCGCTCGGGCGCGTCACGGTATCGCTGCGTAAATCGCTCATCTGGGTTCCCGTCGGAGTCTCGTCGAAGAGGAGGATTGCGCGGTGCGCCGGCGCGCTCGCGCGGTGAAGCGGAGGCTTCGAGTGTACGCAATTCGGCGTCGCGCCGCTTGACGCGGCCGAAGCGGCGCGGTGAATTGCCGCAGGCGCGTCACCCCGCCGCGCCTGCCGCTATCACACAAAAGCGCTTCAAACTTGATACCAATCAACGATTTAAGTCGACAAACCGCTTGCAGACGCTGGACA
>NZ_JAFGYW010000033.1:0-32701 GCF_017491595.1 Pseudomonas sp. 51_B | reverse complement strand
GCGCCGCGCGGGCGGCGCTCGATCTCACAGGCGCCCAATCCCTACAGCCATACCCTTCGCAGCACCACCCCCATCCCTAAAAACCCCACCACCAGCACCGCACCGATGAGTAAAGCCGTGACAGAAAACTCACTGGCGCAGTGCCTCAGGCGTATCGACATCCCGCAGCACGCCGGCATCCTCAACGTCCAGCCTGACGCAACTGTGCAGGTTGGCCCTGACGACCGAACGCGCCCCCTCATCACCCGACAGCCGCACCAGCGCTGGCCAGAAATCGCGACCGAACAACACCGGGTGCCCCTGCTGCCCGCCATGACAAGGCAGAACTATCGTTGACTCACCGGCCTTACTTGCAAGCAGGCCAAGGGTCGCTGGCTCCACCCAGGGCATGTCCCCCAGCAGAATCGCCACCGCCTGCGCCTCACTGTCGACCAGCGAAGCAGCGCCAGCCGCCAGACTGTGGCCCATGCCAAGCGTGTAATCTGCGCTGGAGATGACCCGGCATGCCGATGGCAACCCCAACGCCTCGCCCCGCTCACCGTCACGCAACACCACCCGCACGTCATCGAATACCGTGCAGGCAAGTTCGACGCTGTGCACCAGCACGCTTCGCCCATCTGCCATCAATGCCCGGCGCTTGTCACCCCCAAAACGCACGCTGCTGCCAGCCGCCAGCACCAGCGCCACCACGCTCACAGCGCATCTCGCGCGATGCCATTGCGCAGGCGCAGAATATCGGCAAGCACCGCCAGGGCGATCTCGGCCGGCGTCTTGCTGCCCAGATTGAGGCCGATGGGCGCGTGGATCCGCGCCATTTGCTCGTCACTCAAGCCGCCAATGCGGTGCAGGCGTTCACGACGCTTCTCGGAAGTCGTCATGGAGCCCATCACGCCGATATAGAACGCTTCAGTACGCACCGCTTCGAGCATGGCGAGGTCGTCTATTTTCGGGTCGTGGGTCAATGCAACCACCGCCGTGTCGGCATGGCAACCGCCATTGACGATGAACTCCGAGGGCAGCTCCCGGCGCACCTCGATGCCCTCCAGCAGCACGCCCTCAAGCACTTCTTCACGGGGCTCGCAAAGGATGACCTCAAAGCCCAGGCTTTTGCCGAACTCGGCACAGAAGTGCGCGACACTGGAGTAGCCTGCCAACAGCAAGCGCTGAGCCGCACCGACACGCAAACGCACTTGGTTGCCCTGGCGCTCCACCCGCGGCCCCTGATCGCGGTCATCGAACAGCTGACGCTGGCCTTGCGGCAGGCGCACCTCGCGCAACAGCCGGCGCTGGCCGCGCAATGCGCCTTGCAGCTCACGCAGGTGAGCCTGCACGTCACAATCGGCGGCCAAGTTTTCCACCAGCACCTCGAGTACACCGCCACAAGGCAAGCGAATGCTCGATCGCCGGTCGCTGCCATCGCCATAGCGCACGATGGCTACCGGCTCGGGAAATTCACCCTGCCCCACACGCTCCAGGAAATCTTCTTCCACGCAGCCGCCAGACAGCGACCCCAGCCACTGGCCGTTCTGGTTGACCGCCAGCAGTGAGCCCGGCGCCCGAGGCGCCGAGCCGTAAGTGGCCAGCACCGTGCACAACCAAACCCGCTGACCGCTCAAGGACCACTGCAAGGCCTGACTGATGACTTGAAGATCCAGATGCTGCACGTTTACTCCGTTTTTAGCTCCGCGAGCTGTTGCAGGCTCAGGTCGCCGGGCAATCCACCCCAGGCCTGGCGCAGGTAGTTGACCATGTCCGTCACTTGCTGGTCGTCGAGTTTGTCGGCAAAGCCCGGCATCGGCTGCATGCGCTCGAAGCCGGTGAACTGCTGCTCAGCAATGCCGTCGAGAATCGCCTTGACCAAATTGCGCGAGTCGCTCTGGCGCAGCACCGTGTTGCCTTGCATGGCCACGGCGATGTGCGGTTTGCCCTCACCCTCCACCCCGTGACAACCGGCGCACACGTTCAGGTACTGCTGACGCCCACGCTTGGCGCTATCGTTGAGCTGGGCCAGCGGCACCGGCTCCACCAGCCGGGCCTTGGGCGGCTGATCACCCAGCAGGTAGGTGGCCATGGCCGACAGGTCAGCGTCTTGCAGATACTGCGTGCTGTGGTGCACCACCGGGTACATCTCGTTGAACATGCTGCCTTGGGCACTGATACCGTGCTTGAGGAACGTGGTCAGGTCCGGCTGGGTCCAGCCCCGCTCGGCCAGGTCCTGGGCCAGTAAGCTCGGCGCCAGGTAGCCCATGAGCAGGCCTCCGGTAAAGCGCTTGTCCTGTTGCAGCGCGCCGATGGGGTTGCGCGGGGTATGGCACTCGCCGCAGTGGCCCAGCACTTCGACCATGTACTGCCCACGCTGCCAGACTGGGCTCTTACCTTCGCCCGGCTGCAATTGCACGCTCTTGCCGTACAGCATGTTCCAACCGGTCAGGCCCAGGCGCACATTGAACGGGAAGCTCAGCTTGGTTTCTGGCGCCGGACGGTTGATCGGCGCGCTGGTCATCAGGTAGGCCAGAATGGCGTCGGAGTCTTCACGCTTGATCAGGTGGTACGAGGTGTAGGGCATCGCCGGATAGAGGTTGGCGCCATCCTTGCGCTTACCCTCGGTCACTGCTGCGAAAAACTCGTCAGGCGTATAGCTACCGATGCCGTACTGCTTGTCCGAGGTGATGTTGGTGCCATAGATGGTGCCGAATGGCGAGTGAATCGGCAGCCCTCCGGCAAACGGCGCGCCGCCTTCGGCCGTGTGGCAGGCCATGCAATCGGCGGCACGGGCCAGGTATTCACCGCGCCTGACCTGAGCCTCGTCGGCGGCGTGGGCAAGCGAAACCACAGCGAGCCCCAGTGTCATTACCAGCGTGTTGCGAACCAAGCCCATGCTCAACCCTCCTTGACCAGGCCGAGATCATTGAGCACGGCGCGGGTGGCGTCGTAATAGCGCACATAACCGGTGCAACGGCAGATGTGATGGCCGAGGCTCGCCTCGATGCGGTCTTGCACCTCACTCTTTTTCAATGGCTGGCGCTGGGCGGTTTCCACCAGCACGGTGGCGGCATTGACGAAGCCTGGGGCGCAGTAGCTGCATTGGAAGGCGAACAGGTCGACGAACTTCTGCTGAATCGGGTTCAGGGTCAGGTTACCCGCCTCGTCCTGCTTAGCATGGCTCTCGATGGTGCGCACTTGCTTGCCTTCGAAATAATGTGCGCCGGTGATGCAGGTACGCACCTCCTCGCAGGTGCCGTCGGGGTTGTCGACGATCACCACACAGGCATGACAGATGCCCTGCCCGCAGCCCAGGCGGGAACCGGTAAGGTTCTGGTGTTCGTGCAGGTAGTCGATCATCGCCAGGTCATCAGGGACCTCGACCGGGCCGACCGGTTGACCGTTGAGGGTCAGTTGCAGTGGACGGTTAGCCATTGAGGGCCTCCTTGATGCGGGCTGGGGTGATGGGTAGATCGCGTACGCGCTTGCCAATGGCATGCGCCACGGCGTTGCCGATGGCACCGACGACCGGGATCATCACCACTTCGGCGATGCCTTTGGACGGGTCGGTCGGTGACAGCGGCGGGAGGATTTCGCTGGTCTGCTCCCACACCGCCACATCCCGTGCATGGGGCAGCCGGTAGCGGTTGAAGTTCCAGTCACCTTCACCGGGCCCACCTTCGTGAAGCGGCATTTCTTCGGTCAACGCATGGCCAATGCCCATGGCGATGCCGCCTTCGAGCTGGCCTTTGACCAACTCAGGCACCAGCACGCGGCCACACTCGACCCAGCTGTGGTGGTTAAGCACCTGGACTTCATGGGTGCCCTTGTTGACCTTGATCTCGACGATGGTCGCCACGGGGCTGTAGTAAGTGACCATGGCATTGTTCAGTTGAGTGACTGGGTAAGCGGCGTTCTGCCGGTCGAGCAAGTGATACCCATGGCTGCTCATCTGCGCCTTCTTGGCATTGACTGCACCGTCACCGTACTTCACCGCAACGGCATCGAGAGGGAAGCGCTCGCGCACGCCATCGATAACAAAGTCGGCCTCGGCCCAGCTCCAGCGGTTGAAACCATGCACGCTGACGCCGGTCACCAGGCCCATTTCGTGGGCCTTGCTTGCCAACTGGGCGAACGGGATCGGCGCCAGGCCGTTGCCGGTCAATTCGCCGTTGACCCATACCGCATTCTCACGGCGCACCACCAGCGGGTTGGCCTGGCCGCCGTGCGGGCCTTGGCTCCAGATGGCCATGGCCGCCGGCCACAGGCCGTGATTGAACAGCACGCGGGCTGCTTCACGGGTGGCATGGCTGAAATAGAACGCCGAGTTGGTGGCCGAGGACGGCGAGGCCAGCTTGCCGACCCAGCGCGGGTTGCGCAGCGCGGCGTCCTGATCGGCCTGGCTGATCAGGTACGGGTTGCCACTGGTGGTCAACTGCAACTCCGGCCATTCGGTGACCGCGGTCTTGACCTCATCGGCCGAACGGCCAAGGAAGTCACTGACCACCAGCGCCTGGGAGGTGGACATGCCCGTGCCCAGTTCGGTGCCGATATGACGCAGGCTGATGCGCCCGTCGGCGCTGAACTCGACACTGGCCATCGGCGCCTCGGATCCGGTGCCGAAGTCTTTCTGGCAGATGGCGAAGCCGACGCCGTACCAATGGTCAGGGTCTTTGGCGTCCATCTGCTGCTTGCGCGCATCGCGGTTGCGCCACCACTCGTGCACAGCAGCCTTGTCGAGAATCTCATAAAGGCGAAGCGCACCGGCAGGGACCGCCCCCTGGGTGTTTTTCATGCCCGACTTGAGCGCATTGGCGCGGCGCAGGTCGATGGCATCGACGCCCAGGCGACCGGCGACTTCGTCCACCATCATTTCGGTAGCGGCCATGCTCTGCAAAGTGCCGTAGCCGCGCATGGAGCCTGCCTCGACCCCCCGGGAGAAGTAAGCGGTCACCGACAGGTCATTCTGCGGCATATAGTAAATCGATTGCGCTGCGGTGGCGCCCACCGCAGCCACTGATGGGCTGTAATTGATCCGCCCGCCCCCGTCGCAGCTCATGTCGGCGCGGAATATCTTGAAACTGTTGTCCTTCTTGTCCACCGCAAGTTGGTAACGGATATCGAAAGCATGGCGCTTGATGCCGCTCTGGAACTGCTCGTAGCGGTCGTTGGCCAGTCGGATCGGCACCCCGGCGCCATATAGGGCAGCGACAGCCGCGTAAAAGACAAAAATATTGTTGTCTTTGGAGCCGTAGCCCACGGTGTAGCCCGGGTGCATGTTCAGATTGTTCAAGGCAAACCGAGACGGCTTGATCATGTGCACGCATTCCTGCGCCACCTCGAACGGGCACTGGGTCGCGACCACGAAGTGCAGCGTGCCGCTGGCTGGGTCGTACCAGCCATTGCCATTGTCCGGTTCGAGCGCAGCAGGCTCGATCGACGGCGTTTTATAGCGCTCGTCGAACACCAGCCAGTCCTCAGGTGGGTTGTCCAGCTGCTCGCCCATGCGCTTGGCATAGAACAGCCCCTGCTCGGTGAGGTCGCCGTGCTGATTGGGCGATTTGGACCACACCGGTTTGCGGTTGAGGATGGTGGGGAACAGCATGGAGTTCTTCAGGCTCGAGAACTCGTCTTCGTCAAACGGCGTGGCCCCGCCAACGCGCACGAAGCGGAAGCTGCCATACGGGTCGCGCTGGTAGAGCGGTGCCTGAGCGCCGTACTGAATGGCCTTATCGTTGAACTGCAGCTTGCGCTTGGCCTGGCGGAACCGCTCGAAGTCGTGCCAGATCAGGATCGCCACCGGGTGGCCGATGAACATCGGCACCTGCCCAGGCGGCAGCAGTGGGTCGGGCGAATGCGCCTCTGGCCAGACGATGCCGTCTTTGGCCAGGTCAGCTGCGGTGACTACACGATCCGGCTGCAGGTCGTTGCCCAGCAGGCTCAAATCATGGCCGGCATAGATACGGTCGACCTTGGTCGTCTTGAGCAGCAAAGCATGGCCTTGCCGGGTAGGCCAGCCGGGCATGTCCTTGGCGCGTATGTCGCGTGCGAAGACCTTGTTGCCACAGACCTTGGACAGCGCGTCATTACGAAAACGCGCTTTGCCATCGTGGCTCATCCATTTTTGCGGCGAGGTGGTGACGCGCTCCTCCATCAGTGCGGCGAATGCCTGGCTGCCAAGTGGCGCCATGGTCACGCCGACACCAGCGATCAGGCCGCCTTGCAAGAAGGCGCGCCGGGAAATATCACGGTTGGACATGCTTGATCCTCTGGGCAGAAGAGTTTCTGCCCATCTTTTTTGATTCTTGTGCGGGGAACTTGGCAGGGATAACGCCTTGTTGCCTAAGCCATAGAAATTGACTCTCGCGTCAACTTTACAACAAGAGAGCGAGCATAAGCAAAGTCAAGCCGACAATATGTCGCGGTATGTCTAAGCCCGACATACCCTGCGTTAGCAATGGCTTAGGCAGTAACGGTTAACCTTGAGTTAATCGACCAGAGCCAGCATGGCCACCACTGCGAAACACCAAGGCGAATACATGCGCACCCTCCTACTACTGCTGACGTTCATGCTGGCCGGCCCTTTGCAGGCCAACCCATTCGACGTCAAACCTGATTTCCTGCCAGTCAACCAGGCGTTCGTGCTGACCCACGACCGTCAGGCCGATGGCCAGATGCGCCTGTATTTCCAGATCAAACAGGGTTACTACCTGTACCAGAAGCGCCTGAAGTTCGACGGCCTGGCCATCGATCAGCAACCGCAGTTACCAGCCGGGCTGAATCATCACGACGAGTTTTTCGGTGACAGCACGGTCTACCGTGACCAGCTCGAACTACTGATCCCGGCTAGCGCCCAAGGCCAGCTGCAGCTCGGCTGGCAGGGGTGTGCCGATGCCGGGCTGTGCTATCCACCGCAGACCACCACCATCGACTTGGGCGGCGACGACGCCCCAGCCTCCGAGCAAGCCAGCGACCAAGCACTGGCCAGCGGCTTGCAGAGCGCTAGCCTGGCCTGGAGCCTGCTGGCATTTTTTGGCCTTGGCTTGCTGCTGGCGTTCACGCCCTGCTCGCTGCCGATGCTGCCGATACTCGCAGGCTTGGTCCTAGGCAATGGCGCTAGCGCAAGACGTGGCTGGCTTTTGGCCGGTGTCTACGTCTTGAGTATGGCGCTGGTCTATGCGGCTTTAGGTGTGGTCGCAGCGCTTCTAGGGGCCAGCCTGCAGGCGTGGTTGCAGCAACCCTGGCTGCTGGGAAGCCTGGCTGGCCTGTTCATCCTGCTCGCCCTGCCGATGTTCGGCGCTTTCGAACTGCAACTGCCGGCCGCCCTGCGCGATCGCCTCGACCGCGCCGGGCAAGGCACGCGCGGTGGCAACCTGTATGGTGCAGCGTTACTCGGTGCGTTGTCCGGTTTGCTGCTCGGCCCATGCATGACTGCACCATTGGCAGGTGCGCTGCTGTACATCGCGCAAAGCGGCGATGTGGCGCAAGGCGCCTTGGTGCTGTTCAGTCTTGGGTTGGGCATGGGTGTGCCGCTGTTGCTGCTCGTGACACTGGGCAACCGTTATCTGCCACGTCCTGGGGCATGGATGGAGCGGGTCAAAGGCGTATTCGGCTTCGTGTTCCTGGCCATGGCCCTGTACACGGTGCGCAGCCTGCTTGCAGCACCTGTGGTGTTGGCCCTGAGCGGCGCCTGGCTGATTGCCTTGGGCTGGGCGGCCTGGCCAGCGCTGCAACGCTTGCCGGCGCTGCGCGCGTTACCGCTGCTGGGGGCATTGTGGGGAGTGTTGCTGCTGGTCGGTGCGGCCGCTGGCGGGGACAACCTTTGGCAACCGCTGCGGCCTTTGGCCGGCAGTGCAGTCAGCACACGGCTGGCAGAACCCGACGAGCCTTTCGTCACGGTCAGCAGCCCCGAGGCTTTGCAACGTGAACTTGATACGGCCAAGGCCCGCGGGCAGTGGGTCATGATCGACTATTACGCCGATTGGTGCGTGTCGTGCAAGGTCATGGAAAAGCAAGTGTTCAGCCGCCCAGACGTTCAGGCAAGCCTGGCGGGCGTGCATTTGTTACGCCTTGACGTAACGGCCGACTCCTCCGCCAGCCGTGCCCTGCTGCAACGCTATCAAGTCCCTGGTCCACCGAGCATTGTCTGGCTCGGACCAGAGGGTGACGAACGCCGTGCAAGGCGTATCACTGGCGAAGTGGACGCGGCTTCATTTGTGCAACATTGGACCCAAACCCGGAGCCAAGGCTGATGCTGACGGTAACCCTCGGGCCGCTGACCATGGCCCTCAATCACCTACTGATGCTCACCGCCCTGGGCGTCGCGTGCCTGGTTGGCTGGTGGGCCGCTCGGCGTGGCGGCCAGAGCCCGGAGTCGGCGTTGTTCAATCTGTTCCTGGTCGGCCTGCTGTGCGCACGTGTGGGTTTCGTGCTGGCCTACTGGCCGATGTACCGCGGCGACTGGGTGCAGGTCATCGATATCCGTGATGGGGGTTTTCTGCTCTGGTCAGGCTTGGTCGGCATCGTGCTGGCCACCCTGTGGCAGGGCTGGCGCCAGCCCGGCCTGCGTCGCCCGCTGGGCTGGGCGCTGCTGAGCGGGGCACTGTTCTGGGGCCTGGCGAGCCTGGGCAGCCACCTGTACAGCAAAGGCACTGCCTTGCCCGAGCTCACCTTGCGCAATGCCGCAGGCCAATCCGTAGCCCTGCGCAGTTACCGTGGCAAGCCGTTGGTGATCAACATCTGGGCCACCTGGTGCCCCCCTTGCCGGCGGGAAATGCCCGTGCTGCAACGGGCCCAAGGCGAATACCCGGATGTGACCTTCCTCTTCGTCAACCAAGGCGAGACGCCGGAAATCGTCACCACCTTCCTTGCCACCACCGGGCTTAGCCTGACCCATGTGCTGTTCGACGGCACGGGCGCACTGGCTCAGCGAGTAGGCTCCATGGCCCTGCCCACCACCCTGTTCTACGACGCCGATGGCCGCCTGATCGGCAGCCATCTGGGCGAACTGTCGCGGGCCAGCCTGCGCCATGCCCTGGAACCCTTCGAGCGGGCCAAAGCGCCCGCCACTGCCGCACAAGGAAACTGACATGCGATTGACTGCCCTGATTCCCCTGTCCATGGCCCTGCTTGCCGCCCCGCTGGTGCAGGCCGAAAATCTGCCCAAGCCGATCCAGCAAATGCAAGCCAAGGGCGCCGAGATCAAGGGCGGCTTCGATGCGCCCAACGGTCTGCGCGGCTATGCCGCCCAGTACCAGAACAATGCCCTAGCGCTCTACCTGACCCCGGATGGCAAGCACGTGCTGGTCGGCAGCCTGTTCGACGAGCAGGGCAAAGACCTGAGCGCCGAACCTTTGCAGAAGCTGGTGTACGCCCCCATGAGCAAAGCACTGTGGGCAAAGATGGAGAGCGCTGCCTGGATTGCCGACGGCAAGGACAGTGCACCGCGCAAGGTCTACCTGTTCAGCGACCCGAACTGCCCGTACTGCAACATGTTCTGGGAGCAGGCTCGCCCTTGGGTGAAATCAGGCAAGGTGCAGCTGCGCCATATCATGGTTGGCATCATCCGCGAAGACAGCCCAGGCAAGTCAGCGGCGCTCCTGGCAGCCAAAGACCCGGCCAAGGCGCTGCATGATCATGAGAAAGCTGGCAAGGCGAGCACTTTGAAGGCGCTGGACAAGGTCCCGGAAGCCGTGCAACAGAAGTTGGCGGCTAACATGGCGTTGATGGAAGAGATGGGATTGCAGGCGACGCCGGCGATCTTTTACCAAGACGAGCAGGGTAATTTGCAGAGCCAGCAAGGCGCGCCGCGGCCGGAGTTGCTTGGGAAGATTCTTGGTAAGCGCTGACCCATCGATTGCCTGACCGAGCTATTCGCGGGTGGGTACAGGCGGTGCCGTTTGATCGACATGACTAAAAATCACTTGGCACCGCAAATCTGAAGTAACTCGCAACAATTATCATGAACCTAGCCTCATTGCTCCAAGCGCTTATCTACCACATTCTGCCACCAGACCAATTTCAAAAAAAAGGAGATTTCGCACAGGAAATTAATCATAGGTCCTACAAAAAATTACGCTCTCTGCAGAATAAATTCAAAACACTGAACTTCAAGCGACAATTCCTATACGAAGCATCTTACAAATAGCCTTACCGGCCAATCACAGCTTCAAAGCACGAGCGTACAATTCTTCCTACTGTGATATTGACAAGCAAGACCAAAGCCTCAACTCTGTAGCCACCGCAGCAACACAACTACCATAACTCTCGTTTAGGTGAAGAATCGGGCCCGCGCGTCAGATCTCCCTCGACCACTGCGAGCGGCCTTCCCATGAAAAATTACTCGACACTTATCCTGCTCAATACCAAGAAGATTCTAGGCATCACGCGTATCCTGACCCTGGAACATCTTCGAGAGCCCACTTCTGTGATGTGGTCCGCCATAGCGCCTTGCATTCTTTTTTTACTAACGCAGAATCACACTGAAGCAGAGCTGGCCCAAATCGATTTTTACATCGCCCGGGCCTCATGGTTCCTCTCCTACATTTCAGCAAACGTTGCTTTTTTTGGATTCAGCTTTTACCTGATCGGCAGAAGAGAAAGCGGCTTCACGAGATCCTTCATTTACCAACGCGGTGCCATTGCACGCTTCCTGGCAGCGCACTTCCTTAGTTACTCCACAGTCAGCCTGATTTATGCAGGAGTCTTCTATTTAGCCACCAAACTTCCCTATGGTGATTATCAGGCACTGGAATTGATCTACCTGAGCGCATGCTTTTACACCAGCTTCCTTATATTCAGTTGCATTGGATTGGTAGTCGCCTCACTGCCTATCAAATTCGACACTGCCAGCACGTTGTTTTCACTGCTCTCGTTTCTCATGCTGCTCTCTGGGTACGTGGGAAATACGCAGGCAAACTCTACACCTCATGGCGTGCTTTCTTTCAACCCCCTGCTCCTGAGCAGCAAAATTTTCACCCATGAAGCGCCCTTGCTCGCATGCTTCTTGATAGCGCTTAGCGGTTTGCTAACCGGGCTTTATCTCACGGGACGAAACTTCAGAATTCAGCCAGTTTGGAGTAGGTACTAAGTGAACATTCTCAACCTGGAAAATCTGTGCTTCAACTATGACGACCTGTCGCTGCTGAACAATATCTGCCTCAACCTCGAAGCTGGCGAACTGATAGGCATCCTGGGCAGTAACGGCGCCGGCAAAACCACGCTATTTGATCTCATCTGCAGATTGAAAACACCTTCGAGCGGAAAAATCATCAATGCAGCACGGCGACAGGCTTATCTTACGCAAATCCTGACACCACCCCCTCTCCTGCGCATGAACGAAACGGGCGAACTCATCAGGCATTTGAGTTCAGATGCCTCGCCCAGCCAGAGCGAAATCTCAGCCCGTTTGACTAAATGGTCACCGTCACTTTACAAGCGGTATAACTCCATATCCCAAAAAAAAGTGGCTCATTGCAGTTATGGTGAGGTCCGCAGCTTCTTCACGCTGACGCTCCTGCTGCTACAAAGTGAGTTGATTATCCTCGATGAACCCACAGCAGGCGTTGACGCTGAGTTTCGACATTTCATATGGCTTGCCATCCACAGCGCACGTCAGGAGGGCGCAAGCGTGTTGGTGTCATCGCACTACACCGAAGAAATTGCGGCAAATTGCGATCGTTTCTACTTGCTCGCAAATCGACAGCTCAAGAGTTTCGCCAGCGGCGCGCAATTCATGGCGCTTTATGATGCTTCATCACTCGATGAAGCATTCATAAAAGCCTCCGTGCATGGGGACTGACAAATTTTCCGGCATAGCCAGCACCGTCTCGCCGATAACGTTACAAGCCCTCCAGCTCGGCCATCAGGTCACTCAGCCGATCAATCTTCGCCTCATCCACCTCACGCCCCTGCAATCCACGCACATACTCGGCCAACTCCTCCACCGTGCTGCACTCGAACATCGCTCGCAGCGGCACGTTCAACTGCAACTGCTTCTGCACACGCGAGGCAATCTGCGTGGCCAGCAGCGAATGCCCGCCCAGTTCGAAGAAGTTGTCTCGCACACCTACCCGCTCGGATTTGAGCACATCGGCCCAAATAGCGGCTAGTACCCCTTCCAGTTCATCGCGCGGCGCCAGGTACGCCTGGCTGTGCTGGGCACCTATCTCGATGGCAGGCAATGCCTTGCGGTCGAGCTTGCCGTTGGCGTTGTGGGGCAGGCTGGCGAACCAGGCCCAGTGCAGTGGCACCATGTAGTCCGGGAGCTGTGCACGCAGGCGCTGTCTGACCTGTTCCAGCAGTGCCCCATCGGCCTCGACGTCCTGATGGGCTACCAGGTAGCCAACCAAATGCTTGCCGTTGGGGCCTTCTTGTACCCCCACTGCTGCATCGCGAACCTCGGCCTGCTCGTGCAGGCGCGCCTCGATCTCACCCAGTTCGATGCGGTAGCCGCGAATCTTCACTTGGTGGTCGATACGCCCGACATATTCGAACACTCCGTTCGGGCGCTGCCGGGCCAGGTCCCCGGTACGGTACAGGCGCTCGCCAGGCGCTCCGTGCGGATGCGGGATAAAGGCCAGTGCCGTGCGCGCCGGATCGCCAACATAGCCGCGGCCCACGCCGGTGCCGGCAACGCACAACTCGCCCACTGCCCCCAGGGGCACCAGGGCCTGATCATCGCCGTACAGGTAAAGGCGGTTGTTGTCAGTCGGTGTGCCGATGGGCAGGTAGCTGCCACGGGTCGATTCGCTGTCGACCCGGAAGAAGGCCACGTCGTCGGAGCACTCAGCCGGCCCGTAGGCGTTCACCAGGCCTATCTGCGGGTAACGTCGCAGCCATTGCGCCGCCAGCTCCGGCGGCATCGCCTCGCCGGTGGGCAACATCCAGCGCAGGCCATCGAGCGCCTGGTGGTCGTTGGCCAGCATGCCTTGGATCAGCGAAGGCACGCTTTCCAGGACGGTGATGCCAGTGGCCTGCACGTGGGCCAGCAATGCGTGTGGGTCATGGGCGATGGCGTTGGGCACGATCTGCACCCTGGCTCCGAACAACGGCGCGGCCAGGAACTGCCAAACCGAGATGTCGAAGCTTTGCGATGCGGTCTGGGCGATCACGTCGTGCGCGCTCAACGCCAGGTACGGCACCTTGCTCAACTGGTTGTTGAGCATGCCGCGCTGCTCGACCATCACACCCTTGGGCAGCCCGGTGGACCCGGAGGTGTAGATCACGTAGGCCAGGTTGTCCGGCCCACTGTGAATGCCTGGGTTGTGGCTGGCGATGCTGCTGCCCTGCACCTCTTCCCACACCAGCAACTGCGGCCGTGGCACATCGACCAGCTCATCCAGTAACTGGCGAGCCTGCGCGGCGCAGCCCGCGCTACACACCAATACCGGCGTGCGGCTGAGCTCGACGATGCGCTGCAGGCGCGCCGACGGCAGGCTTGGATCCAGAGGCAGGTAGCCGGCGCCGGCCTTGAAGCTGCCGACGATCATGCCCAGCAACGGTAAGCCGCGCTCGGCCAGCAAGGCAACCGGCTGGTCGACGGCCACACCGGTCGCGACCAAGGCGTGGCCGAGGCGGTTGGCCGCCTGGTTCAGCCCGGCATAGTCATAGGATGCGTCCAGGCAACGGGCTACGATGCGCTCAGGATGGGCAGCGACCTGCGCTTCGAACAGGGCCACATAGCTTTGCGCCAAGGGGTAGTCACGCTGGGTGCGGTTGCAGCTTTCCAGCAGCAAGCGCTGTTCCTCCTCGCCCAGTAATGGCAACTCACTCATCTGCCCCTCGAAGCCCTGCACCAGGGCCAGCAGCAGGCGCTTGAACTCGGCCAGCAAGCGCTCGACGGTGGCGTAGTCGAAGTAGCGCTGGTCGAACGACAGGTGCAGCCCCAGGTCATCGCCTGGATAGCACACCGCCGTCAGCGGGAAGTTGGTGTGTGTACGGCCCGAGTCGGAGCTGGCATTGAGGTGCTGGGCATGGTCGAGCACCGCAGTTTCAACCGGCGCATTCTCGAACACGAACAGGCTGTTGAACAGCGGTTGCCCCTTGGGCAGCTCGCTGCACTCCTGAATCGCCACCAACGGCAGGTACTCGTACTCGCGCAGTTCCATGTTGCGCTCGAGTACGCCGTGCAACCACTGGCGCACTGTGCAGCGCTGGCCAGGCTCGGGCAGTTGCACACGCAAGGCGATACTGTTGATGAACAGGCCAACCGTACGCTGCATTTGCGGCATGCTCACCGGGCGCCCGGCTACGGTCACGCCGAAGGCGACGTCACGATCGCCACTGTAGCGCGACAGCACGAGCGCCCAGGCCGCCTGGGCGAACGTATTGATGGTCAGTTGGTGAGCCTGTGCCAGTTCACGCAGGCGCACTCCGTCGCTGATCTGCAGGCGCGTGTAGCAGTCGCCTACCACCATGCCGTCACCGGCGTGGTCGTTGCGCAGCGGACGGTCGCTGGGCAGCGCCGTGGCGCGCTCGAAGCCGGCCAGGTTGGCCTGCCACCAGGCGCGTGCCTGGTCCATGTCCTGACGTTGCAGCCAACCGATATAGTCGCGATAGCGCGGCGGCACCGGCAACTGCGCCTGGCGGCCTTCGCCCAGCGCCTGGTACAACACGAAGAAATCGTTCATCAACAGTGAACGGCACCAGGCATCGATGAGGATGTGGTGGTTGCTCATCATGAACCAGTAGCGCTCGTCAGCGACCCGCACCAGGCGCAGGTGGAACGGCGCCTCCTGCAGCAGGGCAAAGCCCGCCTCCCGCTCCTGCTTGTGCAAGGCTTGCAGGCGCGCCTCCTGGGCCGCCTCATCGAGGCCGCGCCAGTCCTGATAGTCCACCGGGGTGTTGCCCGGCTTGTGGATGATCTGCAGCATCGTCTGGCCGGCGTTCCAGCTGAACGATGCGCGCAACGCTTCATGCCGTGCCACCACGGCTTGCCAGGCCTTGGCGAAACGCTCAGGGTCCAGGGCGCTGTTGATGCGGTAGCGGTCCTGCATGTAATACAAACCAGTGCCCGGTTCCAGCAGGGTATGCAGCAGCATGCCCTCCTGCATCGGCGTCAGCGGATAGACATCTTCAATTTGGCCAGCAGGCACGGGCAGTGCATCGATCTGCGCCTGGGTCAGATGGGCCAGAGGGAAGTCCGATGGCGTGAAGCTGCCATTGCCATCGACCAGGCAGTGGTCGATGAGTGCCAGCAGTTCCTGGCGGTAGGCCTCGGCCAACTGCGCGATGGTTCGCGCGTCGTAGCGTTCACGGCTGTAGGTCCAACGCAGTTGCAGGGCACCGCCGTAGACCTGGCCATCGACACTGAGCCAGTTGGGCAACGGCGCATCCAGATCATGAGCCAACCCGGCGGGGGCATCCAACGGCAGGAACAAGGCTGCCTCGTCGAACTGCTGGTCGAACTGGCCCAGGTAGTTGAAGGTGATGCGCGCCTGGGGCAGCGCCGCAAGGCGCTCGCGGCTGGCCGCATCGCCCAGGTAGCGCAGCACGCCGTAGCCCAGCCCCTTGTGTGGCACCTCACGCAATTGCTCTTTGATGCGTTTGAGCGAAGTGGCTCGCGCAGCATCGTCGTCACCGGCCTGTGGGTGCAGGCGCAGCGGGTAGGCATTGGTGAACCAGCCGACGCTGCGGGTCAGGTCCATGTCTTCGAACAGGCCATCACGGCCGTGACCTTCCAGCTGTATCAGTACTTGCTGATCACCGCTCCAGCGGCACAGCGTGCGGGCCAGCGCAGTCAGCAGCAGATCGTTGACCTGGGTGTGGTAAGCCGCCGGCGCCTGCTGCAGCAATTGCCGGGTCTGCTCAACGTCCAGGCCAATGGCCAGGGTGTCGGCATGCCGATTCAGGTTGCCACCCTGTGGGTGATCGCAGGGCAGTTCCTGGCGCACGCCGCCAAGCTGGCCTTGCCACCACCCCAGTTCGTCGCGTAGCGAATCACTGCCGGCGTAGCTGGCAAGTCGCGCGGCCCAGTCAGCCATGGCGTGGGTCTTGGCCGGTAGCGGCTGACCACGGTAAAGCGCCTGCAGATCTTCGAGCAACACACGCCAGGACACACCATCGACCACCAAGTGGTGGATCACCAGCAGCAGGCGCTGCGCGCCATGCCCGTCGGTGGCCAGCAAGGCGCGCAGCAGCGGGCCTTGTTCCAGGTTCAGGCTGCGTTGCACGTCGGTGTACAGCGCCTGGCAGTCAGCGAAATCGGCCACTGTAGCCGTCCACAGCAGCTGCTCGGCAGACGGCACGGCAAAAACGGCCTGGCGTTGACTGAAGCGCAGACGCAGGCTGTCATGGTGAGCCACCAGGCCGGCCAATGCTTGCTCGAATCTGGCGTGATCCAGCGGCTCGCGTACCTGAAGCAGCACTGCCTGGTTCCAGTGCTGGGGGTGCGGCAGGTCGCCGTCGAAGAACCAGTGCTGGATCGGCGTAAGGCCGCTGCGCCCAGTGCGTGGCCCTTGCTCGATGCTGCTCGGCGTTTCGCTGCGGCTGACTACGCTGGCCAGGGTCTGGATGGTCTGGTGTTGGAACAGGTCGCGAGGGGTGAATTGCAGGCCCAATTGACGCGCGCGGCTGACCACCTGAATCGACAGGATCGAGTCGCCGCCCAGCTCGAAGAAGTTGTCCTGCACACCGACCTGCGAAGCGTTGAGCACCTCGCGCCAGATTTGCGCCAATTGCTGCTCCAGCTCATTGGCCGGGGCCTGGTAATGCTGGCGGGCCTGCTCCAGGTCCGGTGCTGGCAATGCGCGGCGGTCGAGCTTGCCATTGCCCATCAGCGGCAGGCTTTCGAGCAGTACCCAATGCGCGGGCACCATGTAGTCCGGCAGATGCTGACGCGCATCGGCCTTGACCGCTTCACGCAGCCTGGCCTGCGCTTGGCTGTCGGCAGCGGCCTGTTTGCACACCAGGTAACCGACCAGTTGCTTGCCGCCCGTCAGGTCCAGGGCCAGAACCACTGCCTCGTCGACATCGGCATGCGCTTGCAGGCGGCTTTCGATTTCGCCCAGCTCGATGCGGAAGCCACGAATCTTCACCTGCTGGTCGGCGCGACCTACGTACTCCACCAAGCCATCGGCACGCAGGCGTACCAGGTCGCCCGTGCGGTACAGGCGCCCGCCGTCCCGGCTGAACGGGTCGGCGACAAAGCGCTCGGCACTCAGGCCAGGGCGGTCGTGGTAGCCCTGGGCCAGGCCGGCACCACCGATATAGAGCTCGCCGATGCCCCCTTGCGGCAGCAAGGCCAGGTCTTGATCGAGAATGTACGCCGTACGGGCACCGATCACTTGGCCGATCGGCACACTGCCTGCATCCTCAGGCATGCTCTGAGGCGCCAGGCACGCCAGCGGCATGACCACGGTTTCGGTGGGGCCATAGGCGTTGAAGAACTGCTGCGGGGCGAAGGCTTGGCGAATACGCTGCAGATGCTCGCCAGTCAATGCCTCGCCGCCCGTGATCACCAGCCGCACCGGCAGTTGCTCGCCCTGCCCGGCCAGGTACTGGGCCAACTGGCTGCCATAGCTGGGGGTGAAGCCGAGCACGCTCACCTGCTGCTCGCGCACCAGTTGGCAGATGTCTTCAGCACCCCACTGGCCTTGGGCACGCAGCACCACACGGGCGCCACACAACAACGGCACCAGCAGACGCTCACTGGCGGCGTCGAAGTTGATCGAGTAGAAGTGCAGCTCGCAGTCATCACTGCGCATGCCAAAGGCTTCGATCACTGCCTGGCAGTGCATGGCGATTTCCCCGTGGCTGACCACCACCCCCTTGGGCTTGCCGGTGGAACCAGAGGTGTAGATCAGGTAGGCCTGATGTTGCGGCAGGTTGAGGTTGTCCAGGGGCGTATCGCTGAAGGCCGACAGCTTCGCCGCATCGGCTTCCAGGCTCCAGCGGG
The DNA here is from genome assembly GCF_017491595.1 of Pseudomonas sp. 51_B. Taxonomy (NCBI): domain Bacteria; kingdom Pseudomonadati; phylum Pseudomonadota; class Gammaproteobacteria; order Pseudomonadales; family Pseudomonadaceae; genus Pseudomonas; species Pseudomonas sp. 51_B. The sequence goes on along the minus strand of NZ_JAFGYW010000033.1, from coordinate 14,823 downwards.
CCACACCGGCAGGCAGCTCGCCAAGAGTTTCGAGCAACGCTTGCTGGCTCAGCAGCAGGCCGATGCGGCTGTCTTCGATCATGTAACGCAAACGGTCGAGCGGGTATTCAGGGTCCAGCGGCACATAGGCGCCACCGGCCTTGAGGATGGCCAGCAGGCCGACCACCATTTCCAGCGAGCGCTCCAGTGCTAGGCCTACGCGCACTTGTGGGCCGACTCCCCGCTCGCGCAGCGCCCGGGCCAGGCGGTTGGCCTGCCGGTCGAGTTCGGCATAGGTCAGGTGCTGGCCAGCGAAGGTCAGCGCCCCGGCGTGCGGGGTACGCGCAGCTTGGGCGGCGAACAGGCCGTGAATTGTCTGGTCGAGGGGCATGTCCTGCTCACCCTGCAACTGGCCGATCAGTACCTGCTGTTCGGCAACCGCCAACATCGGCAGCTCGCACAGCCTCTGCTGCGGATTGTCGAGCAGCCCCGCCAGCAGCTGTTGCCAATGCTCGGCCATACGGGCAATGCGCGGCTCGTCGAACAGGTCGCGGCTGTAGGTCAGGCAGCAGCCCAGGCGACCATCCAGGTCAGTGACCTCCAGGTACAGGTCGAACTTGGTGGCGCTGGCGTCGTTGACTAGGTAATCCACCTGCATGCCGGCCAGTGTCCGGCTCTGCTGGAAGGCCCAGCGCTGCACGTTGCACATCACCTGGAACAGCGGATTGTAAGCGCTGCTGCGCGGAGGCTGCAGGGCCTCCACCAACTGGTCGAACGGCAGGTCCTGGTGCGACTGGCCCTCGATGGCGGCCTGGCGTACCTGCTCCAGCAACGCGCCAGCCGTCATTTGCCCGTCCACTTCGCAGCGCAATACCTGGGTGTTGAGGAAGGCGCCGATCAGGCCTTCGCTTTCCGGGCGGATGCGGTTGGCCACCGGGGCGCCGATGCGCAGGTCACGTTGGCCACTGTAACGGTGCAGCATTGCAGCCAGCGTGGCGGTCATGGTCATGAACAGGGTCAGCCCACGCTCGTTGTTGAAAGCGTGCACGCGGGCGACTAGCGCTGGGTCCAGGTCGAAACGGTACAGCGCGCCACGATGGCTTTGCACTGCTGGACGCGGGCGGTCTGTGGGCAGTGCCAGTACCGGGTGTTCATCACCCAGGCGGTTCTTCCAGTAGGCCAACTGGCGCGCGCCCTCACCGCTTTCCAGCCATTGTCGTTGCCACACGCTGTAGTCCAGGTATTGCACCGGCAGCGGCGCCAAGGGCGAATCGCGGTCATCGACGAAGGCTTCATAGAGCTCGCCCAGTTCGCGGGCGAAGATGTCCATGGCCCAGCCTTCGGTGACGATGTGGTGCAAGGTCAGCACGAAGAAGTGCTCACGGTCCTGGGTCTTGGCCAGGCAGGCGCGCAGCAGCGGGCCTTGCTCCAGATCGAATGGCTGGTGGGCCTGGTCATCGGCCAGTTGTTGCAAGCGCTGTTGACGGGTATCGGGTGGCAAGGCACTGAAGTCCTGCCAGTCCAGCTGCAGGCCACTGTTGTCAAACACGCATTGGTAGGGCACGCCATCGATGCTTGGGAAGGTGGTGCGCAGGGTTTCGTGGCGCACGATCAGCGCCTGCAATGCACGCTCGAAGGCGTCTACATGTAGGGTACCGCGCAGGCGCGCCATGCCGCCGACGTTGTAGGCCGGGCTGTCCGGCTCCATTTGCCAGAGGAACCACATGCGCTGCTGCGAATACGACAACGGCACGGCCTGACGGCGGTCGACACGCTCGATTTCGCCTTGCAGGTTGCGCTCGCCGGCGGCGCGGATGCGTGCGATCTGGGCACAGAACGCGCCGAGCTCGCTGGCTTCAAACAAGGCCTTGAGCGGCAGCTCGACGTCACAAGCCTGGCGGCTGCGGGAGACGATCTGGGTGGCCAGCAGCGAGTGTCCGCCCAGGGCGAAAAAGTCGTCCTGCAGGCCGACACGCGGCAGGTTCAGCACCTCACGCCAAATGGCAGCGACCTGCTGTTGCAGTTCGGTTTTTGGCTCGACGTGTCCGCGTTGTTGCCACACCGGGGCCGGCAGCGCCTTGCGGTCGACTTTGCCGCTGGGGCCCAGTGGCATCTGTGCCAGCGCAGTGAGTTGCGCCGGTACCATGTAGGCGGGCAGTTGTTCAGCCAGCACCGCCAGCAACTCGGCGGGCTGAGCATTGCCGCTGTAGTAGCCGACCAGTTGCGCGCCGACGGCATCCTTGTGAATCAGTACCAGTGCCTGCTCGACACCGGCCTGGGCCAACAGGCAGGCCTGTACTTCTTCAGGCTCGACACGGAAGCCGCGCACCTTCACCTGCTGGTCGAGGCGACCAAGGTACTCCAGGGCCTCAAGCTGAACCTGCCAGCGGGCGCGGTCGCCGCTGCGGTAGAGGCGTTCGCCATTACCGTCGGCCTGGGGCACGAAGCGTTCGGCAGTAAGGCCTGGGCGGCCCAGATAGCCACGGGCCAGGCCTGCGCCACCGAGGTACAGCTCGCCCGGTACGCCGGGGGCCGTCAGCTCCAGCTCATCGTCCAGCACGCGGCACAGCACATTGCCCAACGGGCGGCCGATGGGCGAGCGCTCGCCATCGGCCACCTGGCAGTGCCAGTGGGTGACGTTGATGGCGGTTTCGGTCGGGCCATAGCGGTTGTGCAGTTGCACCTGCGGTAGCACTTGCAACACGCGGTCGCGCAAGGCGGCAGACAGTGCTTCGCCGCCCGAGAACACGCGGCGCAGGCTGTTACAGGCGAGCACCTGGGGCTCCTGGACGAACACTTGCAGTAGCGGCGGCACGAAGTGCAGCGTGGTCACGCCATGGGCCTGCACCAGCGCAGCGATGCGCTGCGGGTCGCGGTGCTCGCCGGGGCCGGCCAGTACCAGCTTGCAACCAACGACCAGCGGCCAGAAGCATTCCCATACCGATACGTCGAAGCTGATCGGCGCCTTCTGCATCAGTACGTCGCTGTCATCGAGCGCATAGCAGGCCTGCATCCACTGCAAGCGTTCTGCCAGTGCCGCATGGGTGTTGCCCACGCCTTTGGGCTGGCCAGTGGAGCCGGAGGTGTAGATCACGTAGGCCAGATTGTCGCCGTGCAAATGCAGGCCCGGTGCCTGGCTTGGCCAGCTGTCCAGGTGCAGTTGGTCGAGGGCGATGGCACTGACGCCATCGAGCTGCGGCAATGTGCCGAGCAGGCTGCTGTGGCTGAGCAATAGGCTGGCCTGGCAATCGCCAAGCATATACGCCAGGCGCTCAGCCGGATAATCGACATCCAGCGGCACATAGGCGCCGCCAGCCTTGAGGATGGCCAGCAGGCCGACCAGTAATTGTGGCGACCGCTCAACGGCGATGGCCACGCAAGTGTCGGGGCCGACGCCTTTATCGCGCAGATAATGCGCCAGGCGGTTGGCCTGCTGATGCAACTCGGCGTAGCTGAGGCTGCCGCCCTCCCAGACCAGTGCGGTGCGCTCCGGGGTCAACCGGGCCTGTTCGTTGAGCTGCTCGACCAGCAGGCGCTGCGGGGTCGGCGCAGGTGCTTCACCCCAGGCCAGCAGTTGCTGGCGAGCCTGCTCATCCAGCAGTTGAACGTCGCCCAACGGCAGGTGCGGCTGGGCACAGACTTGCTCGAGCAGTGCCAGCAGGTGCTGGGCCAGACGCTCGACGGTGCTGGCTTCGAACAACTCGGCGGCATAGTCGAAAGCCAGGCTCAGGCGGCCCTGGTGGTCCTCTTCACTGTGCAATTGCAGGTCGAACTTGGCTTCGCGACTGTGCCACGGCAGCTCCTCGGCCAACAGGCCAGGCAGGCGGCGCAAGGCCGACAGGTCGCGCTGCTGGTGGTTGAACATGACCTGGAACAGGCCCTGCTCCCGCGCTTGAGGCAGGGCTTCGAGCAACTGCTCGAACGGCAGGTCCTGGTTGGCCTGGGCGTCGAGGGTCGCACCGCGCACCTGGGCCAGCAACTGCGTGAACGGCAGGCGGCCATTGAGCTGCGCTCGCAGTACCTGAGTGTTGATGAAGAAACCGACCATGCCTTGGGTTTGCTGGCGCGGGCGGTTGGCGTTGGGCACGCCAACGCGGATGTCACCCTGGCCGGTATAGCGGTGCAACAGGCATTGCCAGGCAGCCAGCAGGACCATGAACAGGCTGGTCTGCTGTTCGCGCGCCAGGCCCTTGAGGGCATCGCCCAGCTTGGCCGGCACTTTCACGCTCAGCCGCTCGGCACGGTGCTCACGCAGGCTGGAGCGCGGCAGGTCCGGGTGCAGGTCGAGCACTGGCGAGGTTTCGCCCAAGGCGGCTTTCCAGTGCGCCAGCTGGCGCTCACCCTCGCCCGCGGCCAGCCATTGACGCTGCCAGGTGCCGTAGTCGGCATAGCCCAGGGTCAACGGCGCCAGCTTGGCGTCCAGGCCCTGGCAACGGGCGGCATACAGTTTGGCGAACTCGTCGAGCAGAATGTTCAGCGACCAGCCATCGGCAACGATGTGATGCAAGGTCACCCAAAGCTGGTGGTCTTCGTCATCCAAATGCACCAAGGTCACCCGCAACAATGGCCCTTGGGTCAGATCGAAGGGTTGCATGGCCTCCTGCTCCCGGCGCGTGGCAACCCGCTCAGCTTCCACGCCTCGCAAGTCCAGGCGCTGCAAAGTGAACGGATGAGCTGGCAAAACGCGCTGCAAGGCCTGGCCATCTTGCTCGCTGAATACCGTGCGCAGCGCTTCGTGACGGTCCACCAGCGCCTGGAAAGCGCCCTCAAGTGCAGCTTCATCCAGTTCACCGCGCAGGCGCAGCCCAGCGGGAATGTTGTAGGCCGCAGACTGCGGTTGAAGTTGCCAGGTCAGCCACAAACGGTTCTGTGCCAACGACTGTGGCAACGCCTGTGTCCGGCTCAGTGCAGCGATGGCGCCGGGGGCACCAGCACCTCTGCCGAGCATGGCCGCTACGCGTGCGCTGTACTCGGCTAGCGTTGGAGCTTCGAATAAGGTCCGTAGGCTCAGCTCGATCGCCAGCTCTTCGGCCAGGCGTGCAGTGACTTGGGTGGCGGCGATGGAATTGCCGCCCAGCAGCAGGAAGTGATCGTCAGCGGCAACGGCTTGGACCTTGAGCACTTCGCGCCAGATGCCGGCGACACGCTCCTGCACTTCGTCGCTCGGCGCCGCGCAAGCAGATGGCTCGGCAGCCATCGGGAAGCGTGCATAGCAGTCAAGGGTGCCATCAAGCATACGCAGCCGGCAGGCCGAGCGCTGCAGCTTGCCACTGGAGGTCTTTGGCAGAGCGCCTGGGTTGAGCAGCAGAACCACGGCCGGCGCCTGGCGACAGGCATCGGCGATGACGTGGCGCAATGATTTGATCAATGCCTGGGGTTCGACAGCCCGCTGCACGTTGCGGCTGACCTCCACCGCTACGCCGATACCCTCCTCGCCCTGATCAGTCACGGCAAATACCGCCACGCGCCCCTTGCGCAGGCCTTCTACCTCACGCTCAAGGGTCTTCTCCACGTCTTGCGGGTACAGGTTCTGGCCGCGAACGATCAGCATGTCCTTCAGACGCCCTGTGACGAATACCTCACCCTCACGCATGAAGCCAAGGTCACCGGTACGCAGCCAGGTCTGGCCATCCATCTGCACGAAGGTGCGCGCCGTGGCTTCTGGGTTGCGCCAGTAGCCCAGGGCGATGCTCGGCCCACTTGCCCAGATCTCCCCCACATGGTTGTCGGCCAGCACCTTAAGGTGCTGTGGCTCGACGATGCGCACCCCATGGCCCGGCTGGGGGTAGCCGCAGCTCATCAGCACGCTGCCATTGCCGGCTTCGGCGCGGTTGGCGGCGAGCGCCTCGGCGTCCAGCGCCAAGGCACCGATACCTTGGCCGCGTCGGCTGCCACTGACGAACAAGGTGGCTTCGGCCAAGCCATAGCTGGCAAAGAAGCTGCTCGGCTGAAAACCGCACGCGGCGAAGCGCTCGGCAAAGCTAGCCAGGCTGTCCTGACGGATAGGCTCGGAACCGGAATACGCCACCCGCCAGCGGCTCAGATCCAGCCCGGCCAGGCCAGCCTCGCTGACCCGTTCGCTGCACAGCCGGTAGGCAAAATCCGGCCCGCCGCTGATGGTGCCGCCGTACTCGCTGATCGCCTGCAACCAGCGCAGCGGCCGAGCCAGGAAGTAGCTCGGCGACATCAGCACACAGGGCACGCCACTGAAAATCGGCTGCAGCAGCCCGCCGATAAGACCCATGTCGTGGTACAGCGGCAGCCAGCTGACGATCACATCGTCAGGGTTGAGGTCAATGCCAAAGCCCGCGCGGATCAACTGCTCGTTGGCCACCAGATTGCCGTGGCTTACCTGCACGCCTTTGGGCAGCGCGGTCGAGCCGGAGGTGTATTGCAGGAAAGCGATGTCATCGGCCTGCAACACAGGTGCCTGCCAGCCATCGGCCAAGGCCGGGTCCAGCTGATCCACCGCCAGCAGCTCGGGGGCCTTGTCGCCGCTCAACGCCTCAAGCCCTAGCAGACTGTCGTGCAACGCCGAGACGGTCAGCAACAGGCGCGGCTCGGCATCATCGATGATCGACACCAGGCGCTCTTGGTGATGGGTGCGTGAGGACTCTGGTGGATAGGCAGGCACGGCAATGATGCCAGCGTACAGGCAACCGAAGAACGCCGCGACGTAATCTGGGCCACTGGGGAACAGCAGCACCGCCCGCTCGGCAAACCCGGCACGGGCCTGCAACGCCGTAGCGATGGTGCGCGCACGGGTATCCAGGTCGCGATAGCTGAGCACGGCCTGCTCGCCTGGGGTGTCGGCCAGAAAACGCAGGGCGATGCGATCCGGGGTCAGCGCGGCGCGTTGCGCCAGGGCCTGGACCAGCGAGAGCGGGAGTTCGAAGGCGTCCGTCATGGGGGTTCCTGCCAGTGTCTGGTGAGTCGGGCTGGCTGCCACGCATTGGGTCGGCGGGCAGCTGCAGCGGCCGGATGTACACAGGTGAACGGATGGGCGCGTCAGGAAATTAGCGCCTTAAGTGGCGGCAGAGGGTGAACTGCATCACGCGGATCGGCTTAGAACTGAAACTAATAGAAACTCATTAACTTTCGTATTTGACAATCATTATCATTATGAATAGCTTGTCGCACGTCGTAGGCAGCCCCCCCCCTGGGTGGGCTCCTTCCCCTCCGAGACAAGGTGATTTCCATGGCGGAACAACTATCCACAAGTAAGTGCGATTCACCCCTGCTCCAGGCATTCGTCGACAACCGCAGCATTCTGGTCAAGATCGCAGCCCGCATCACCGGCTGTCGCTCGCGCGCCGAAGACGTGGTGCAAGATGCCTTTTTCCGGCTTAGCGCCGCCCCACAGATCACTTCCTCGTTCAAGGCGCAGCTCAGCTATCTGTTCCAGATCGTGCGCAATCTGGCCATCGACCATTACCGCAAGCAGGCCATGGAGCTGAAGTATTCGGGTAGCGAAGAAGAAGGCCTGAACGTGGTCATTCCCAATGCCTCTCCTGAAGCTACGCATATCAACCTGGCGGCGCTGGAGCACATCGCCGAGGCGCTCAGCGAGCTACCTCAGCGCACCCGTTACGCGTTCGAGATGTACCGCCTGCATGGCGTGCCGCAGAAAGACATTGCCAAGGAGCTGGGGGTATCGCCCACTTTGGTCAACTTCATGATCCGCGATGCTTTGGTGCATTGCCGCAAGACCAGCAACCGGCAGGCCTGAAGCAGCGGCGCTGGCGTGCTCGCGGGTACATCCGCTCCATCAGGCCTGCGCGGGTTTTGCCCTAGGCGCCAACCTGTAGGAGCGGCTTCAGCCGCCAAGCAGGCGGCGCGAAATCAAGCCAGCTTGCAGTGATCGAAGAACCGCTCTCGCCCCAGGATCATCAGCGCCGCGCGCTTGTGAGGAAAATCGAACTCTTTTTCGCAATGAAAGCACTGGTCATGCATGTAGCCGATCATCCTGCCGTTGTCGGCACGCGGCTCTGCCACCACGCGCTGGGTACGAGGATCATCCAGGAACAGATAGTGCACCAGCGCCGATAACCAGCTGGCGACTTTGTGCGGGCCGCGGTGCGCTTCTTCTCCCACCAGCATGTGAATGCCCCGGTCGTAATCACCCGCTGCGTAGAACGGCGCGATGCGGTCTTCCTTGGCCCAGTACGCTTCGAAGTAGGCGAACGGTTGGTCATCGAAACAACCGATCAGGGTTAGGGCGTGGGGGTCGGCCTCAAGCTTGGCCAAGTACTCCCGGTGCTGCTCCAACGAGCCTGCCTCCTGCCAGAACTTCTCCACCCGCGGGTTGTTCTGCCAGCGATTGAACCGTTCCACGTCCTGGTCGATTTCCAAGGTGCGCAGCGATACCCATGCGCCCAGGCGTGCATCGAACCTGCGATACACCTCGCCACGCGGCTTGGGTGGCCGGCGCGGGTGGCGCTTGCCATCGCTGAGCTGCATGAGTTGCGGGTAGGCGTCACCTGTCGCAGTGCCCAGCCACGGCTGCGGCAACTGCCAGAACGATGCACGCTCGCACAACAATACGCCTGGCTGCTCGGTGGCCAGCAACAGGCCGCTGGCCAATGCTTCAGGCACACAGGCCACAGTGTGCAAAGCCAGGCGCTGGCGCGTGGGGTCACGCGACAGCAGCCAATAGCAGGCAGCCCACAGCGCCTGCATAGCTCGCTCCTGGCACAGCGAACGCACATGGGCGTGCAGGGTGTCGCCTGGCTCCAGGTGCAGCTGGATCAGAGGCCTGCCATCGAGGTTCAGGCGCAGCCAGCCATCGCCCTCCTCGGCCTTAAGGGTGTGCCAACGGGGTAAGGACAAAGGCTGCGAAGCGGCATCGAAGGGCATGGTCATGGCTCACGGCAAGATGAAAGAAAGGCTCACTGCTCAGGACGTGCCGGTGCCAGGGGAATTTAGTCGCTCGGGGTGGTGACGATGATCCGGTAGGGCCGGAAAATCCGCGCCAGTTCACCCGAGTCACGCAAGTCGCGCATCAGTTTGGCGAACTGGCGATCGCCGATGGGGGCATCAGGGCGAAGCAATGCGTAGTGGTGATAGACCTGATCGACGCGCTGCGAGGCGACTAGCTGACTGACGCTTTCAGGGTTGCGGGCAAGGAAGTCACTCAGGTACGAGCGCGTCACCAAGGCGATGTCGGAGCGCCCGGCCTGGACCATGAGCAGGTTGCTGTCGTGTGAGTAGGTCAGCGTCGCGTTGTAAGCCTTGCGCAGGTAATTGGGGTCAGGGTTGAAGTTGGCGAAGGCGTAGTGGTAACCGTTGAACAGCGCCAGCCGCTTGCCTGCGAGGCTATCGAAGTAGTGCTGATCACCGGCGTTGGCTTGGCTGGCGACGAACACTTCGGCATCCTCAAGGCCCATGTCCACCGTCTGATGGGGAATTTGCTGCCAGCCCCATTCGGGGTTCTCGAAAATCGCCATATCGGTGCGTGCCTGCTGGAAGTCCCCAAAGCGCCGCTGAATGGACGTGGGCACCAGCACAAAGCGGTAGTCTTGCTGCAGGCGATTCAAGGCCTCGACCAGCTGCGGCAGCAGACCGGTATCGGCGCCTTGTTCCGGGCGGACGGTATAGGGCGGGAAATGTGCGGCGCCAATCTTCACATCGATAGCGTCGCCAGCCCATGCTGGCTCTGCCAGCCAAGTTGCAGCCAGCATCAACAGTGTTGCAATTGCCTTCAGGCTGGGCGCGGGAGTCAAAGCGGACACTCTTAACGGTTCTTACCTGGATGCGCTTAAGCTAGGCGTTTTCCCGATACGGCACAACTGCTGGTTGCGCCAAAGTGAGGGCATTTTGCCAGTGGATGCTATGTAGCCAGACATTGGCTACGCTGCTTTGGCATGTATGGCGAGGGAGCCTGGTATGGGCCATTGGTTGGTGATCGACCTGGAAGCCACCACCGATGATGGTGGCTGGCCGGTCACGGAGATGGAAATCATTGAAATCGGCGCCAGCCTGGTGACCCGCGAAGGCCGCGAAGTGGACCACTTCCAGCGCTTCGTGCGGCCCCGGCGGCGGCCGCAGCTGACCTCGTTCTGCCGGGAGCTGACGCACATCAGCCAGGCCGAGATCGACAGTGCCGCAGCCTTCCCCGAGGTGTGGGGGCGTTTCGAGCGCTGGCTGGAGCACCATCGTGGGCAACTGCAGGCCTGGGTCAGCTGGGGTGATTACGACCGCCAGCAACTGCTGCAGGAGTGGCACCAGCATGCGCTCGACAGCCTGTTGCGCGAACTGCCGCACATCAACCTCAAGCAGCGCTTCGCCAAGGCCCGCCATCTGCAGCGCCCGACCGGGCTCAATGGCGCGCTGCAACTGGCGGGCATGCACTTCTGTGGGCAGCAGCACCGCGCCCTGGAAGACGCGCGCAATACCGCCCGCCTGCTGCCCTTGAGCCTGCCGGCCAATGGCCCCTGAAAGCAGATGACGGGGGCAAAGGGCTTGGGCATACTGGCCAGCCCTTTTTCACCCCTATTCTTTCAGGAGTCGCCCCATGTTCCAGGTCAATGAGTACTTCAACGGCAGCGTCAAGTCGGTCGCCTTCACTGGCGAAGAAGGCCCTGCCACCGTGGGTGTGATGGCCCCGGGCGAATACGAGTTCGGCACCGCCAAGCGCGAAATCATGCATGTGGTTTCCGGCGCCCTGACCGTGAAGCTGCCAGGTAGCGACAACTGGGAAACCTTCAAGGCTGGCGACAAATTCAACGTGCCGGCCGACAGCAAGTTCCAGCTGCAGGTGAAAGTCGATACCGCCTACCTGTGCGAATACCGCGACTAAGCGCCGGCCTGCACTGGCCTTTTCGCGGGTGAACCGGCTTCTACAGGCGATCGCAGCAATCCTGTAGCAGCCGGTTCACTTGCGAAGCCTTCAGCCCCGCCCCTTCAGGAAATCCGCCACTTTTTCGGCCGCTGCCTGCATGTGCTGCGCATGGCTGAACCCGGAAGCCTTCAGCGGCTTCAAGTCGTGATCCCCCGCCACCAGCCAGCTCACCTGTATCGACGGTGACAGCGCATACCCCCCAACAGCTTCACGATTACCCAGCGCATCCCGCTCGCCCTGCATGATCAGCGTGCGCGTCTTGAGCGCGGCCAGGTGCTCGACCCTGGGCTTGAGGGGTTTGCCCACGGCATAGAATGGATACCCCAGGCACACCAGTGCATCGGCTCCCAACTCGTCGGCCAGCAAGCTCGCCATGCGCCCGCCCATCGACTTGCCGCCAATGGCCAGCCTGCCCGTGACCAATGGTCGCACCTGCTGATAAACGTGGCGCCAGCAGTCCAGCAAAACCGCCTGCGGGTTGGGCGGCCGCTTGCCACCGCCGCTACGCCTCTGGGCCATATAGGGGAACTCGAAGCGCACGACCCCGACCCCAAGCGCCGCCAGCCTTTGCGCCATGTCGTTCATGAAGTCGCTGTCCATCGGTGCGCCGGCACCATGAGCCAGAATCAGGCACACCGATTCATCACTGCGACCGCCATCGAGTGGTGGGTCGCAGTGCAAGCCTGGGACATTTCCAACCTGCCCCCATTGATCCCCGTCAATACAGGCACTACGCCCATTACTCATGCTTGCCTCGCTGTAAAGCCTGCCAAAATAACCGTGGATGGGAACCCATACATGAACACAACCAGCAGTACCGCCTATAACTACAAGGTGGTCCGCCAATTCGCCATCATGACGGTGGTGTGGGGAATCGTCGGGATGGGGCTCGGCGTATTCATCGCCGCCCAGCTCGCCTGGCCTTCCCTGAACTTCGACCTCCCCTGGACCAGCTTCGGCCGCCTGCGTCCCCTGCATACCAATGCAGTGATCTTCGCCTTCGGCGGCTGTGCGCTGTTCGCGACCTCCTATTATTCGGTGCAACGCACCTGCCAGACCACCCTCTTCGCGCCGGGCCTGGCGGCGTTCACCTTCTGGGGGTGGCAATTGGTGATCCTGCTGGCAGCCATTACCCTGCCGCTGGGCTACACCAGCTCCAAAGAATATGCCGAGCTGGAATGGCCGATCGACATTCTGATCACCATCGTCTGGGTGAGCTACGCCATCGTGTTCTTCGGCACGCTGATCAAGCGCAACACCAAGCACATCTATGTGGGCAACTGGTTCTTCGGGGCGTTCATCCTCACCGTAGCGATGCTGCACATCGTCAACAACCTGGAATTGCCGGTCAGCCTGACCAAGTCTTACTCGATCTACGCCGGGGCCACCGACGCCATGGTGCAATGGTGGTACGGCCACAATGCCGTGGGCTTTTTCCTCACGGCAGGCTTTCTGGGCATGATGTACTACTACGTGCCCAAACAGGCCGAGCGCCCGGTGTATTCCTATCGCCTGTCCATCGTCCACTTCTGGGCGCTGATCACGCTCTACATCTGGGCCGGCCCGCACCACCTGCACTACACCGCCCTGCCAGACTGGGCACAGTCGCTGGGCATGGTGATGTCGCTGATCCTGCTGGCGCCAAGCTGGGGCGGCATGATCAACGGCATGATGACCCTCTCGGGCGCCTGGCACAAACTGCGCAGCGACCCGATCCTGCGTTTTCTGGTGGTGTCGCTGGCGTTCTACGGCATGTCCACGTTCGAAGGCCCGATGATGGCCATCAAGACGGTCAACGCCCTGTCCCACTACACCGACTGGACCATTGGCCACGTACATGCCGGCGCCTTGGGCTGGGTGGCGATGATTTCCATTGGCGCGCTGTATCACACCCTCCCGAAAGTATTCGGCAAACAGCAGATGCACAGCATCGGCCTGATCAACGCGCACTTCTGGTTGGCGACCATCGGCACCGTGCTGTACATCGCCTCGATGTGGGTCAACGGCATCGCCCAAGGGCTGATGTGGCGTGCGGTAAACAGCGACGGCACGCTGACCTACTCGTTCGTGGAAACCCTGGTGGCCAGCCACCCAGGGTTCATCGTGCGCTTCGTCGGCGGCGCCATTTTCCTCAGCGGCATGTTCCTGATGGCCTGGAACACCTGGCGTACCGTGCGTTCGCCAGCGCTCGCCGCCGCCCCTGCGAATGCCCAGCTGGCTTGAGGAGACCTGCCTGATGAAACATGAAGTCATCGAGAAAAACGTAGGCCTCTTGGCCCTGCTGATGGTGTTCGCCGTGAGCATCGGCGGCCTGACCCAGATCGTCCCGTTGTTCTTCCAGGACGTTACCAACAAGCCGGTCGAGGGCATGAAACCTTACACCGCGCTGCAACTGGAAGGCCGCGATATCTACATCCGCGAAGGCTGCGTTGGCTGCCATTCGCAGATGATCCGACCGTTCCGCGCCGAAACCGAACGCTATGGCCATTATTCGGTGGCCGGTGAGAGTGTCTGGGACCACCCATTCCTGTGGGGCTCCAAGCGTACCGGGCCGGACCTGGCCCGCGTCGGCGGCCGCTACTCTGACGACTGGCACCGTGCGCACCTGTACAACCCGCGCAACGTGGTACCGGAGTCGAAGATGCCGGCCTACCCCTGGCTGGTGGCCGCAAAGGTCGACAACAGCCACACCGACACCAAGATGCGCACCCTGCGCACACTGGGCGTGCCATACACCGACCAGGACATTGCCGGGGCCCGTGACGCGGTCAAAGGCAAGACCGAGATGGACGCCCTGGTCGCCTACTTGCAGGTGCTGGGCACCGCTATCAAGAACAAGAGGTAACCCCATGGAAATCGATATCGGCATGATCCGTGGCCTGGGCACCTTGGTGGTGATGGTCGCCTTCATTGGCCTGTCGCTGTGGGTATTCAACCGTCGCCGCGACCATGATTTCGCCGAAGCGCGCCTGCTGCCCTTCGTCGACGACCGCCTGCCCCCTGCCGGGCAGGAACCTGCTGCCAAGACTGCGGCTGTGAGGAGCAAAGCGCAATGAGCACCTTTTGGAGTACCTATATCAGCGTACTGACCCTCGGCAGCCTGATCGGCCTGGCGTGGCTGCTGTTGTCGACCCGCAAGGGCCAGAGCAACAGCACCACTGACCAGACCATGGGGCACAGTTTCGATGGCATCGAGGAATACGACAATCCGCTGCCCAAATGGTGGTTCTGGCTGTTCGTTGGCACGTTGATGTTCGGCGCCGGCTACTTGGTGCTGTATCCGGGCCTGGGCAACTGGAAAGGCATCCTGCCTGGCTATGAAAATGGCTGGACCGGCGCCAATGAATGGCAAAAGGAAATGGAAAAGGCCGACGCAAAGTTCGGCCCGATCTTCGCCAAGTACGCCGCGATGCCGGTCGAGGAGGTCGCCAAGGACCCACAAGCCCTGAAAATGGGCAGCCGCCTGTTCGCCTCCAACTGCTCGGTGTGCCACGGCTCGGATGCCAAAGGGGCGTATGGCTTCCCCAACCTGACCGACCAGGACTGGCGCTGGGGCGGTGATCCTGAAACCATCAAGGCCTCGATCATGAACGGCCGCCACGGCGTCATGCCTGCATGGGTGGAGGTAATCGGTGATCAGGGCGTGGCCGATGTTGCCGCCTTCGTGCTGACCAACCTGGACGGCCGCAGCCTGCCCGAAGGGGTCAAGGCCGACCCGGTCAAGGGCAAGGAAATCTTCGCCGGCAATTGCGTGGCCTGCCATGGGCCAGAGGGCAAAGGCACACCTGCCATGGGAGCGCCGAACCTTACCCACCCGCAGGCGTTCATCTATGGTTCGAGCTTTGCCCAGTTGCAGCAGACCATTCGCTACGGCCGCCAAGGGCAGATGCCGGCCCAGGCGGACATTCAAGGCAATGACAAGGTGCACTTGCTGGCAGCTTATGTGTATAGCCTGTCGCAGCCTGCTGTATCGCTCTCCGCCCAGTAACACCTCGGGGCCGTCC
>NZ_JAFGYW010000328.1:0-464 GCF_017491595.1 Pseudomonas sp. 51_B | reverse complement strand
GCACCAGGTTTGCCAGCCAGCCGATCAGCGCCAGGCTCGAGGCCGTCGCCTGACTCAGCACCACGCCGACGATGTCGGTGGTCTGGCCCATGTGCTCGCTGATCGCGGCTTTGACCTTATCGAATTTCCAGAAGCCGTCCGACAGCCCCAGTTTCGCTTGCGCCCACGGCACAGCGGTGTGCTGCAACCAGTCGAGCATCTGCGGCGCCAGCTCGTACAGACGCAGCAACTGCTTGGCGAGCATTGGTACCAGCACCAGCAGCAACGCGGTGACGATCAAGTGGAACAAGGCAAACACGACGATCACACCCCAGGTTCGCGACAGCCCGAGCCGCTCCAGACGATCCACCAACGGGTCGAACAGATAAGCCAGCAACAACGCGACCAGAAACGGCGTGAGGATCGGGTGCAGCAACCATACAAACGCGCAAAGCAGGACTACCCCACCGAGCCAGAACCAACGC
>NZ_JAFGYW010000327.1:0-464 GCF_017491595.1 Pseudomonas sp. 51_B | reverse complement strand
GCCCTATGCCGCAAACCCGTTTCGTGACCAAGAAGGCTTTCGAAGCCGGCCTGCGTCCAATCGTGGTGATCAACAAGGTTGACCGTCCAGGCGCACGTCCGGACTGGGTTCTGGACCAGATCTTCGACCTGTTCGACAACCTCGGTGCGACCGAAGAACAACTGGACTTCCAGGTTGTTTACGCTTCGGCCCTGAACGGTATTGCCGGTCTGGACCACACCGCCATGGCGGAAGACATGACTCCGCTGTACCAGGCGGTAGTCGACCACGTTCCGCCTCCGGCCGTTGACCGTGACGGTCCGTTCCAGATGCAGATCTCCGCTCTGGACTACAACAGCTTCCTGGGTGTTATCGGTGTTGGCCGTATCGCTCGCGGTCGCGTCAAGCCGAACACCCCGGTTGTCGCTATCAGCGCCGACGGCAAGCGCCGCAACGGTCGTATCCTGAAGCTGATGGGTCACCAC
>NZ_JAFGYW010000326.1:0-465 GCF_017491595.1 Pseudomonas sp. 51_B | reverse complement strand
GGCTACCTACAACTACGAAAAAACCGACAGCGCCGAGGAAGAAATGCCGGGGCTGAGCGTGTTTTATCGCAATGACGAAGGCGAGATTTTCCACACCTATTCCACATACGCGCGCGGTCTGGACATGCTGGTTGGCGCTTACCACTATCTGGATCTGACGCCCAAGGGCAGGAATGAAGACGAGATCATGGAATGGGTTCGGCATCATGATCGCTATGACGGTGCGCCAAAGTCAGGCTGCTGCCATGCCGATTGAGCGCAACCCTGCCCCCACAGTTTCTGAACTTTTGCCAGGCTTCAGGCCTCAACCGCTTACCTGCCTTAACCGGAACTGAGGCCTGCCCATGAAAACCCTGATCAAGCTGTCCCTCGCCGCTACCCTTGTCTGCGCCCTGCCCGTCTGGGCCTGCACGCCGGAAGAGGCGACGATCAAACGCGAACAACTGGCCAAGGAAGTCTCCAAGC
>NZ_JAFGYW010000325.1:0-465 GCF_017491595.1 Pseudomonas sp. 51_B | reverse complement strand
CCCAGGCGCTTGGCGTGGCGGAGGCCGGCCATGTGGAAGAAGTCCTTGGCATGCATCAGGGTCGAAGCGAAGACCCCGTCGGTAGCCAGAATGCAGATCCGGTTCATGTCGTACCGCTTGGTTTCTTGTTATCGGAAGCGTGACTAAACTGCCGCGTGATGGCGGGATCGTCTTCGCTTTTCCTGGAAATGTCCAGACGGCTGAACCAGCTGGCACACCAGCCCGTCCAACCGGGCACGGAGGGATCAATGGTCGATCAACGCCACGTGTATGCAGACCCACTGAGCGGCTGGGATGGCAGCGTCGCGGCCGCACGCGACCTGCAGCGCCAGTTGGCCGCGCAGGTGCGGCTGGAGGACGACTTTCCGCCACTGCGCCTCGTCGCCGGGGTGGACGTCGGGTTCGAAGAAGGCGGACGCATCACCCGTGCCGCCGCCGTGCTGCTGGATGCCGAAACCCGCCAAC
>NZ_JAFGYW010000324.1:0-465 GCF_017491595.1 Pseudomonas sp. 51_B | reverse complement strand
AGCTAACAGGGTGTAATTGTCGATCCCTACGATATTCACATTACCTTCACGATATTTTCGGACAGTAAACCGTGACTCGAACTCGCCAGTTTGGCTTGGGACTTTTCCTTGGTACAGGTAATGGGAATCACCTCCATTCACCGTACCATCCTTAACAACTACGAGACCGTCGCCAGAATCACCAGTGCTCGCGCGAAATTCCACATGAAAAATCCCACTACTCATAATCCTACCCTCACCTAATTGGAGATCCAAGCATAGTTCACAAAAACTAAGGCGAAGCTGAAGTTGGTATATTTCTAAGGTGAGAGCATTAAATGCCAAATAAATGGCGCCAAAGCTGCCTCATTATCTAACGCATCGATTGTAAAAACTTTAGACATGCCCGAAGACTGACTATGGACTCCTAGATGGCATTGCGCTACCTTTTGAGCTAGCGTGGTAACGATGCTCCTACGTTAAGAC
>NZ_JAFGYW010000323.1:0-465 GCF_017491595.1 Pseudomonas sp. 51_B | reverse complement strand
CCGATGTACCGGGCGGAACGCCGCGCGCGCACGATCGACACGCTCGCCGTCGAAGGCGTGGCCGCCACCCGCACGCTGACCGCGTTTCGCCGCCGCCACGGCATCCTGCCCGGGCCGGCCGCACGGCTGCTCGAAGCGCTCGCGCTGCTGACCCGCGAGCCGTTCTGAGGCCGCTCCACACCGTTCCGACGGCGTTCCGACACCGTTCGGCGACGAGATGCATCGCATCGCGACGCGCCCGCGCATCGCGCCGATTGGCGCGCCGCAGCATCGAAAGCCCGCTCGATCGCCTTGACTTTCGCCCACCCGAATACGATCATTCGCTCACATAAAGAGCAAATGATCTATACAAAATTCGGCGGGCGCGAGCCGGCCGTCAGGAGACACGGGATGAGCAGTCCGTCCACCGCCGCGCCGGCGATCTTGCACATCGGCGTCGGCTCGTTTCACCGCGCGCATCAGGCG
>NZ_JAFGYW010000322.1:0-466 GCF_017491595.1 Pseudomonas sp. 51_B | reverse complement strand
CTCCAGGCCTCTTGAGTTTCTCGAGGGTGTTTGATCAGAAACAATCATGAGGCGTGGTTCAAGTGTTGCCTGTGCGGACGCCTTCGCGAGCAGGCTCGCTCCCACGCTTGCCCGCGTTCACTCAGATCCCTTGTGGGAGCGAGCCTGCTCGCGCAGAGGCCCGCTCTGACAACGATCAGTGTCCCGATTGCCACGGCTGCCCCAACGAAACCGGAGCATACAATCGCGTACGCACGGCATCGCGGGACAGCAGCACCAGCACCAAAATCGTCGCCACATACGGCAGCATCGCCAGCAGGCTCGAAGGAATCGCCAGTCCCAATCCCTGTGCCACCAAGTGCAGGATGCTGGCGAGGCCGAACAGATACGCCCCTAGCAGCAAGCGCCTCACCCGCCAACTGGCAAACACCACCAGCGCCAGAGCGATCCAGCCGCGCCCTGCGGTCATGTTCTCTGCCCACATCGG
>NZ_JAFGYW010000321.1:0-466 GCF_017491595.1 Pseudomonas sp. 51_B | reverse complement strand
AAGACGCCGGGGCGGAAATTCTCGATGAGGATGTCGGCTTCGCCCAGCAGTTGTTTCAGGATCGCCAAACCGTCCGGGTGTTTCAGATTGAGGGTCAGCGACTTCTTGTTGCGCGCCTGGACGAACCACCACAACGAGGTGCCTTCGTACAATTTGCGCCACTTGCGCAGGGGATCGCCGCCGTCCGGCGACTCTATCTTGATCACCTCGGCGCCGAATTCGCCGCAAATGCGCGAGGCAAACGGCCCGGCGATCAGCGTACCCAATTCAATGACTTTCAGACCCGAGAGCGGTTTGCTGGTGAACGGCATGCGAAATCCTGTAGGACAAGGCTGAACGGATACAGGGTTTTAACATAGCCGGCTGTCAGACGCCGCAGCTCGATCGCCATCAATTCGTTGATTGCCTGTGGCATCGGTTAGACTTGCCGACTTTACTCGTATCAAGAAGCCCGTTCATGGCCCAG
>NZ_JAFGYW010000032.1:0-36040 GCF_017491595.1 Pseudomonas sp. 51_B | reverse complement strand
TGGCAGATGTGGCCATAGGGATTACTGGGGGCGCGTCCTACTCTGTGTGAATGAACTAAGAGAGCGTTGCCCATGGATCTGATTCTGCTGGCCGTGCCGTTCTTCTTCGTGTTGATTGCGCTGGAGCTGCTCGCCGACCGTGTGCGCCAGCAAAGCAACTTCACCCTGGCCGACTCGATCAACAGCCTCAGTACCGGTGCGCTGTCCACCACCACCGGCTTGTTGACCAAAGGTGTAGGGCTGCTGAGCTATGCACTGGCCTGGGAGCATCTGGCGGTACTGCGCCTGCCCTCGAACAGCGGCTGGGTGTGGCTGCTGGCCTTCATCCTGTATGACCTTTGCTACTACTGGCTGCATCGCCTGGGCCATGAACGTAACCTGCTGTGGGCGGCGCATTCGGTCCATCACCAAAGCGAGGAGTACAACCTCACCACCGCGCTGCGCCAGACCAGTAGCGGCTTCCTTTTTTCTTGGATCTTCTATCTGCCCATGGCGTTGCTCGGCGTGCCGCCTGTGGTGTTCGTCACCGTGGCGTCGCTGAACCTGCTGTACCAGTTCTGGGTGCATACCCGCCACATTCCCAAGCTCGGTTGGCTTGAGTGGGTATTGATCACGCCGTCCAACCATCGCGTTCACCATGCGCAAAATCCTGCTTACTTGGATCGCAACTATGGCGGTGTGTTCATTATCTGGGACCGTCTGTTTGGCACCTTCAAGGAAGAAGACCCGCACGAACCGGTGGTGTTCGGTGTGACCACGCCCTTGGCCAGTTGGAACCCGTTGTGGGCGAACCTGCAGTTCTATGCCCAACTGTGCAGCGATGCCCGCCGTACACGCCGTTGGCAAGACAAGCTACGCATCTGGTTCATGCCCACTGGCTGGCGTCCGGCCGATGTCGCGGCCGCTTATCCACAGGCTCAGCAGAACCTGGCGTTGTTCCACAAGTTCGAAGTAGCACTGGGCCGGGCGTGGCAGGTGTACGTTGCGGTGCAGTTCTTGGCTTACATCGCTTTGGGCAGCTACTTGATGGAGGTGGCCGAACGCGTACCCCTTGCCGCTCTGGTGTTGGGCTGGGCGCTGATGGCCTTTGGGTTGTTCGTGTTGGGCGCGGCACTGGAAAATCGGCCGTGGGCACTGCGCCTGGAGTTGGTGCGCTTGCTCACGTTGGCGCCGGCGCTATACCTGGCCGCCACCCTGGGCTTAGCGGTGGTCTTGCCCGTGTTCTGGCTGCTTCTGGGCGGCTACTTGCTGCTCAGCGTTGTCGGCCTGCTCTTGTGCCGCAGCGCGGCGCTCGGCGCGCAGGGTCCGAAAGCGCCGGCGCAGCCACAGCAGGATGCCCAGCAACAGCAGGGCGCCGAGCACCCATAGCTCGTACTTCTTGATGCTGCCCAGCATGCCTTCGAGGATGGCGCCAAAATGGTAGGCGGCAAGGCCCAGCGCCAACGCCCAGACTGCGGCACCTATACCGTTGAGCAGCAAGTAACGGCGCGGCGAGTAACCGGACAGGCCGATGGCTACCGGCATGACCGTGCGCAGGCCGTAGACGAAGCGAAAGCTCAGCACCCAGATGTCCGGATGGCGACGGATATGCTCCAGCGCACGGTCACCCATGGCTTGCCAGCGCGGCTTGCGCGCGAGGATCTTGCGCCCGTGGCGCCGGCCCATGAAATACCACAGCTGATCGCCAGCGTAGCTGCCGCAAAACGCCACCAACACCACTAGCTTGATGTCCATGTATTCGCGGAACGCGAGGAACCCTGCAAGTACCAAAATGGTCTCGCCTTCGAAGAAGGTGCCTAGAAAAAGGGCAAAGTAGCCGAAATCCTGCAGGAATTGTTGGAGCATTTTCTGAGGTGCTGGCGAAATGAACGCGCAGCCTACCCCTTCGCGCGCGTTCGGGAAAGTGTCCAAATGTGTCTCGACGTGAACATTTCCTACACAGACAATACCGACAGCTTCAAGTCGCGCCTTGCGCGAAGCTGTCACACAGCCGTCATAATGGACGCTTATCTTGCCGCTCAATTGATCATAGGGCGTTAACGTCCTCAGGAACGTCAGATGAATAATGAAGTGCTAACCCCTGTCGCGATCAAGGACGCCCAGGCAGTCCCCGAAGAGATGATGCAGACCCCGCCGGACCTGCCCGAGGTTGCCGAGCCTGTGGTCGAAGCCGCCGCCCCGGCCGCAGCGCCTGCCCCGGCCATCGCCGTACCAAGCCTGGACGACAGCAGCCTGTACATTCATCGCGAACTTTCGCAGCTGCAATTCAACATCCGCGTGCTGGAGCAGGCGCTGGACGAGTCGTATCCGCTGCTCGAACGCCTCAAGTTCCTGCTGATCTTCTCCAGCAACCTCGACGAGTTCTTCGAGATCCGCGTCGCCGGCCTGAAGAAGCAGATCAACTTTGCCCGTGAGCTGGCCGGCGCCGACGGCTTGCAGCCGCACCAGGCCCTGGCACGCATCAGCGAGTTGGTGCACTTCGAGGTGGAGCGCCAGTACGCGATTCTCAATGACGTGCTGCTGCCGGAGCTGGAAAAACACGCGATCCGCTTCATCCGCCGCCGTTATTGGACGCCCAAGCTCAAGACCTGGGTGCGCCGCTACTTCCGCGACGAGATCGCACCGATCATCACCCCGATCGGCCTGGACCCGACCCACCCGTTCCCGTTGCTGGTGAACAAAAGCCTGAACTTCATCGTCGAGCTCGAGGGTGTGGATGCTTTCGGCCGCGACTCGGGCCTGGCGATCATCCCGGCCCCGCGCCTGTTGCCACGGGTGATTCGTGTGCCTGAAGAGGTCGGCGGCCCTGGTGCCAACTACGTCTTCCTGTCGTCGATGATCCATGCCCACGCCGATGATCTGTTCCAGGGGATGAAGGTCAAGGGTTGCTACCAGTTCCGCCTGACCCGTAACGCTGACCTGGCGCTGGATTCGGAGGAGGTCGACGACCTTGCCCGGGCCCTGCGCGGTGAGCTGTTCTCGCGCCGCTACGGTGATGCGGTACGCCTGGAGGTGGCCGATACCTGTCCGAAACACCTGTCGGACTATCTGTTGAAGCAGTTCAGCTTGAGCGAGAGCGAGCTCTACCAGGTCAATGGCCCGGTCAACCTGACCCGCCTGTTCAGCATCACAGGCCTGGACAGCCACCCAGAGCTGCAATACACGCCGTTCACCCCGGCAATTCCCAAGCTGCTGCAAAATGCCGACAACATCTTCAGTGTCATCGGCAAGCAGGACATTCTGCTGATGCACCCGTTCGAGTCGTTCACTCCCGTGATCGACCTGCTGCGCCAGGCTGCCAAGGACCCGCACGTGCTTGCGGTACGCCAGACGCTGTACCGCTCCGGGGCCAACTCGGAAATCGTCGACGCCTTGGTGGATGCAGCGCGTAACGGTAAAGAGGTCACTGCGGTGATCGAGCTGCGCGCACGCTTTGACGAAGAGTCCAACTTGCAGATGGCCAGCCGCCTGCAAGCGGCCGGTGCGGTGGTGATCTACGGCGTGGTCGGCTTCAAGACCCACGCCAAGATGATGCTGATCCTGCGCCGCGAGCAGGGCGAGATCGTGCGCTATGCGCATCTGGGTACCGGTAACTACCATGCCGGGAACGCGCGGCTGTACACCGACTACAGTCTGCTGACCTCTGACGACGCCCTCACCGAAGACGTCGGCAAGCTATTCAGCCAACTGATCGGCATGGGCAAGACCTTGCGCATGAAAAAACTGCTGCATGCGCCATTCACTCTGAAAAAAGGCATGCTCGACATGATCGCCCGGGAGACTCAGTTCGCCCTGGACGGCAAACCTGCGCACATCATCGCCAAGTTCAACTCGTTGACCGATGCCAAGGTCATCAAAGCGTTGTACAAGGCCAGCCAATCGGGCGTGAAGATCGACCTGGTGGTGCGCGG
Source organism: Pseudomonas sp. 51_B (assembly GCF_017491595.1). Lineage (NCBI taxonomy): Bacteria > Pseudomonadati > Pseudomonadota > Gammaproteobacteria > Pseudomonadales > Pseudomonadaceae > Pseudomonas > Pseudomonas sp. 51_B. The sequence goes on along the minus strand of NZ_JAFGYW010000032.1, from coordinate 32,129 downwards.
CATGTGCTGCCTGCGCCCAGGTATCGCGGGGGTTTCCCACAACATCCAGGTGCGCTCGATCATTGGCCGCTTCCTTGAGCACACGCGGGTGTTCTACTTCCTCAACGGCGGCGAGGAACAAATCTACCTGTCCAGCGCCGACTGGATGGAGCGCAACCTCGACAAGCGCGTCGAGACCTGCTTCCCGGTAGAGGGCAAGAAACTGCTGTTGCGGGTGAAGAAGGAGCTGGAAGGCTACCTGACCGACAACACCCATGCTTGGACCTTGCAGCCTGACGGGCGCTATGTGCGTAGCACCCCGACCGGCAACCAGAACCCGCGCAGCGTTCAGGCGACCCTGCTGGAGCGCCTGAGCAACCCGGTCCTCAACGTACGCTGAGGACGAAGCCGACCCGGGTCAGCCACTGCGCCTCGTTGGCGAAGTCGGCCTGGGTCAGCTGGTTCTGTTCCAGCCAGCCTTCGGGGAACACCACCTCAAGGCTGTCTTCATCCGCTTTGAGCTGTACCTTCGGCATCTGCTGAGTTCCCCGAATGTGGTGGAATAAGATGGCGAAGCGCAGCAGCACGCACAGGCGCAGCAACTTGACGCCCTCATCGCCGAGTTCCACGAACTTGTCTTTGGGGATGTTGCGGCGGTGGCCGCGCACCAGCAGGGCCATCATTTGTTGATCTTCCCGCGAAAAGCCTGCCAGGTCGGAATGCTCGACTAGATAGGCGCCGTGCTTGTGGTAGTGATAATGGGCAATATCCAGGCCGATCTCGTGAATTTTGGCCGCCCAACTAAGAAGATCCCGCCAATTACCTTCATTCAGATCCCACTGCGCGGCGACTTGGTCGAACGCATGCAAGGCTTTGCGCTCGACCCGCGCGGCCTGGCCCTGGTCGACGTGGTACCGCTCCATCAGCGAGTTCAGGGTGCGTTCGCGCACGTCTTCATGGTGATGGCGGCCCAAGAGATCGAACAGCACGCCTTCCCGCAGTGCGCCGTCGCAGTGGTCCATGCGTTGCAGTTCCAGGGCATCGAAGATCGCTTCGAGAATCGCCAGGCCCGCCGGGAAAATGGTGCGCCGGTCTGGTTTGACGCCTTCGAAGTCGATCTTGTCGGCTTCGCCCAGCTTGAACAGCTTGCGTTTGACCCAAGCCAGGCCTTCGGCATTGACCTCACCATTGCCCAGGCCTGCAGCCTTGATCGCAGCGCCGATGGCGCGGATGGTGCCGGATGAACCGATGGCCTCGTCCCAGGTCAGGCGGTGCAGGCCGTTCTCGATGCTCATCAGCTCCAGGCGTGCAGCGGTGTAGGCCTGGGCGTAGCGTGCCGGGGTGATCTTGCCGTCGCGGAAGTAGCGCTGGGTGAAACTCACGCAGCCCATCTGCAGGCTTTCGCGCAGCAGCGGCTCGAAGCGCTGGCCGATGATGAACTCGGTACTGCCGCCGCCGATGTCGGCGACCAAGCGCTTGCCGGGGTTGTCGGCCAGCGTGTGCGAGACGCCCAGGTAGATCAGGCGCGCCTCTTCACGCCCGGAGATGACTTCCACCGGGTGGCCTAGGATAGCTTCGGCGCGCTGGATGAATACGTTGCGGTTACGCGCTTCTCGCAGGGCATTGGTGCCAACGATGCGCACCGAGCCTGCCGGCATGCCGTTGATCAGCTGGGCAAAACGCTTCAGGCATTCCAGGCCACGTTCCATGGCTTCTTCACTGAGCCTGCGTTCTTCGTCGATGCCAGCGGCAAGCTGAACCTTTTCGCCCAGCCGCTCGAGAATGCGGATCTCAGTATGGTGGGCCTTGGCCACGACCATGTGAAAGCTATTGGAGCCCAGGTCGATGGCGGCGATCAGAGACGGGTTCTTCGCGGAAGTTTGCGGCATTCTGTGTGTTCTCGGTCGGTAACCCGGCAATCGTGCCACGATCCTTGGCTTACGCCAACGCGCACTGCGCCGGGCCTTGATGCAAGGCAATGTGCCATTCGATGCTATGACACTCGTGTGACAGTTTCGATTCGAGGGGTCTTGCACAACTATAGTTACACTCAATCGTCCGTGGCTTCCTGTAGGGCTTGGGTGCAGCTATCATGGGCCACGTTTTTTGCTTACGACCCTGGAGATATCCATGAGCAGCGATCTGATCAAACACGTCACCGACGCCACCTTCGAAGCCGAAGTCCTGCAGGCTCAAGGCCCGGTGCTGGTCGACTACTGGGCTGAATGGTGCGGTCCATGCAAGATGATCGCTCCGGTTCTGGACGACATCGCCGCCACCTACGAGGGCAAACTGACCGTCGCCAAGCTGAACATCGACGACAACCAGGAAACCCCGGCCAAGCACGGCGTGCGTGGCATTCCTACCCTGATGCTGTTCAAGAACGGCAACGTCGAAGCCACCAAGGTAGGCGCGTTGTCCAAATCGCAGCTGGCCGCGTTCCTCGACGCCCACCTGTGATGTGATGGAAAAAGCCCCGCAAATGCGGGGCTTTTCTTTTTCAGAGCACTAGACGCAGAAAAAAGCAAGTGTTACATTCGGCCTCGCACTGCTTCTCCAGTGCCCTCTGCATGCCGTCGCCGAAGCATCCCTAATTCGAATCAGTACGCGATCCTGTCGCCATCTAGCGGCGCGGCCTCATTAAGCCAAAGCTTAATTCTCCCTTCTTACATGATTACGTCATTCCCCTTATGAACCTGACTGAACTCAAGCAAAAGCCGATTACCGATCTTTTGGAAATGGCCGAACAGATGGGCATCGAAAACATGGCCCGTTCGCGCAAACAGGACGTGATTTTCGCCCTGCTGAAGAAGCATGCGAAGAGCGGCGAAGAGATCTCGGGTGACGGCGTGCTGGAGATTCTCCAGGATGGTTTCGGTTTCCTGCGTTCTGCTGATGCGTCCTACCTGGCCGGCCCCGATGACATTTACGTCTCGCCAAGCCAGATCCGCCGTTTCAACCTGCGTACCGGCGACACCATCGTCGGCAAGATCCGCCCACCCAAAGAAGGGGAGCGTTACTTCGCCCTGCTGAAGGTCGACACCATCAACTTCGACCGTCCGGAAAACGCGAAGAACAAGATCCTGTTCGAGAACCTGACGCCGCTGTTCCCCAACAAGCGTCTGAAGATGGAAGCCGGTAACGGCTCCACCGAAGACCTCACCGGCCGCGTCATCGACCTGTGCGCCCCGATCGGCAAAGGCCAGCGTGGCCTGATCGTTGCTCCGCCAAAAGCCGGTAAGACGATCATGCTGCAGAACATCGCGGCGAACATCACTCGTAACAACCCTGAGTGCCACCTGATTGTCCTGCTGATCGACGAGCGCCCGGAAGAAGTGACCGAAATGCAGCGCACCGTGCGCGGCGAAGTGGTCGCCTCGACCTTCGACGAGCCGCCAACCCGCCACGTGCAGGTTGCCGAAATGGTCATCGAGAAGGCCAAGCGCCTGGTCGAGCACAAAAAGGATGTGGTCATCCTGCTGGACTCCATCACCCGCCTGGCCCGTGCCTACAACACCGTGATCCCAAGCTCCGGCAAGGTGCTGACCGGTGGTGTCGATGCCCATGCGCTGGAGAAGCCCAAGCGCTTCTTTGGCGCCGCGCGAAACATCGAAGAAGGTGGCTCGCTGACCATCATCGCCACCGCGCTGGTAGAAACCGGCTCGAAGATGGATGAAGTGATCTACGAGGAGTTCAAGGGTACTGGCAACATGGAGCTGCCTCTGGACCGTCGTATCGCCGAGAAGCGTGTGTTCCCGGCCATCAACATCAACCGCTCCGGTACCCGCCGCGAAGAGCTGCTCACCGCTGATGATGAGCTGCAGCGCATGTGGATCCTGCGTAAGCTGCTGCACCCGATGGACGAGATCGCGGCTATCGAGTTCCTGGTCGACAAGCTCAAGCAGACCAAGACCAACGACGAGTTCTTCCTGTCGATGAAGCGCAAGTAAGCTTACGTTTCAGGCATTGAATGGGGCTGCTGCGCAGCCCTTCGCGGGTGATCCCGCTCTTGCAGCGATAGCACCAGGCCAACTGCCGGTGCCTACCTTGCGGGGGCGGGTCACCGGCGAAGGGTCGCGAAGCGGCCCCAAGTCATTTTTGGCCATTGAATGCTGAACGGCGCTACACTCTGCAACCCCGACCGATACGGCCAACACGAGGCTCAAGCATGCAGTATCGCGACTTGCGCGACTTCATTCGTGGCCTGGAGCAGCGCGGTGAACTCAAGCGCATCCAGGTTCCGATTTCCCCTGTACTGGAAATGACCGAGGTCTGCGACCGCACCCTGCGCGCCAAGGGCCCGGCGTTGCTATTCGAAAAGCCCACTGGCTTCGACATCCCTGTCCTGGGCAACCTGTTCGGCACGCCCGAGCGCGTGGCCATGGGCATGGGCGCCGAGTCGGTCGACGAGCTGCGCGAAATCGGCAAGTTGCTGGCCTTCCTCAAAGAGCCCGAGCCGCCAAAAGGCCTGAAAGACGCCTGGTCCAAGCTGCCGATCTTCAAGAAAGTCGTGTCGATGGCGCCCAAGGTGATCAAAGACGCGGTATGCCAGGAAGTGGTGGTCGAGGGCGATGATGTCGACCTCGGCCAACTGCCCATTCAGCACTGCTGGCCAGGCGACGTGGCGCCGCTGATCACCTGGGGTCTGACCGTTACCCGTGGGCCAAACAAGGACCGCCAGAACCTGGGCATTTACCGCCAGCAGGTGATCGGCCGTAACAAGGTGATCATGCGTTGGCTGAGCCACCGTGGCGGTGCGCTGGATTATCGCGAGTGGTGCGAAAAGAACCCAGGCCAGCCGTTCCCCGTGGCGGTGGCGCTTGGCGCTGACCCAGCGACCATTCTGGGCGCCGTGACACCGGTGCCAGATACGCTGTCCGAATACGCGTTCGCTGGCCTGTTGCGCGGCAACCGCACCGAACTGGTCAAGTGCCGAGGCAGTAACCTGCAGGTACCGGCTACCGCCGAAATCATCCTCGAAGGCGTAATTCACCCGGGCGAAATGGCCCCTGAAGGTCCCTATGGCGACCACACCGGGTACTACAACGAGGTGGACAGCTTCCCGGTATTCACCGTCGAGCGCATCACTCATCGGCAAAAACCGATCTACCACAGCACCTACACCGGCCGGCCACCGGATGAACCTGCCATTTTGGGTGTGGCTCTGAACGAAGTGTTCGTACCCATTCTGCAAAAGCAGTTCCCGGAGATCGTCGACTTCTACCTGCCGCCTGAGGGTTGCTCGTACCGCATGGCGGTTGTGACCATGAAAAAGCAGTATCCAGGCCACGCCAAGCGCGTGATGCTGGGTGTGTGGTCGTTCCTGCGACAGTTCATGTACACCAAATTCGTTATCGTCACCGACGATGACATCAACGCCCGCGACTGGAACGATGTGATCTGGGCTATCACCACGCGCATGGACCCCAAGCGTGATACGGTGATGATCGACAACACCCCGATCGACTACCTGGACTTTGCATCCCCGGTATCGGGGCTGGGGTCGAAGATGGGCCTGGACGCCACACACAAGTGGCCGGGCGAGACTACACGCGAATGGGGCCGAGTCATCGTCAAGGACGAGGCCGTCACCCGCCGCATCGATGAGCTGTGGGATCAATTGGGAATAAATTGATGCAGGTAACGTTGCAGCCGTCCGGGGCGGTGCTGGCGCTCGAACCCGGGGAAAGGATTCTGGATGGAGCGCGGCGGCTGGGCTATGACTGCCCGAACAGCTGTCGCAATGGCAATTGCCATGTTTGCGCCGCATTGCTGGTCGAAGGGCGCGTGCGCCAGGAGGGCCAAGTCCGCGACCACGGCGAGTTGTTCACCTGCATCGCTGAACCCTTGGAGGACTGTGTGTTGCTCTGGGACGGTGTGCTTGCCTTGGGCGAGCTGCCGGTGCGCAAGCTGGCGTGCAGCGTGAGTGAGTGCGTTCAAGTCGGTGGCGATGTGTGGCGCGTTCGCCTGCTAGCACCGGCCGGCAGACCGCCGCGCTATCATGCCGGGCAGTACCTGATGATCGAGCGCGAGGGCGGCAAGCAGGCGGCGTTTTCGCTGGCTTCTGCGCCGCATTGCGGGCGCGAGCTTGAGCTGCACGTGCTGGGTCGTGAAACCAGTGCGTTGCAGTTGCTGGAGCAACTTCAGCGAGAGTGGGTGGCGCGCATCGAACTGCCCTTTGGCGATACTCACTTGGCCGAGTTGCCTGACGGGCCACTGGTGCTGATAGCCGCAGGTACCGGCATGGGGCAGATGCACAGCCTGGTCGAGCATTGCCGCGCTCAGGGCTTCAAGCACCCGGTACACCTGTACTGGGGGGTACGTCGGCCGGAGGACTTCTATACCATCGAACACTGGGCCGAATGGGAGCGTTTGCCCAACTTGTTCCTGCACAAGGTGGTCAGTGACCTGTGCGGCTGGGAAGGGCGCTGCGGCATGCTGCACGAAGCGGTCTGTGAGGACGTCAAGGATCTAAACACCGTGCATGTGTATGCCAGTGGTTCGCCGAACATGGTCTACGCCACGCTCGATGCGCTGGTAGAGGCGGGTATGGATGCCCACCGCATGCGTGCCGATGTATTCGCCTATGCCCCACGCGGCTAATTACCCAAGTTGCAACTAGTGGGTATAAGGCGGTAATTGTTACCGCCTGAGCCACTAACTTTCAACGCATCCTCAACAATAACTCCCAGTCGTCGGAACCCTGCGTGAAACTTGCGCCCGAGGGCTTGAGCATTCTGTCAGTTCTATCCTATGGTTAGTGCAAGCGCCCTTGGCGCGGCGGCGCAGAGCGTCTGTTACATGTCTTTGGCTACGTGTGTAGCACTCGGGGAATAATGGCGGCAGCTTATGTCGGCACTTGAAAGTTTGTCTTGGGGAATCACTTATCCTCCGGCGCTGGACTTTGGCCAGCAATTGTCCCGTGAGCAATTGCTCAACTCCATGCAGATGACCATGTCTCGCCATGAAGGCGGTCCTGTGTGGTTGTTTGCCTACGGTTCACTGATCTGGCGACCGGAGTGTCAGTCCGTCGAGCGGCAGCGAGCCCGCGTGCATGGGTATCACCGTGGGTTGTACTTGTGGTCCCATGAACATCGCGGCACCCCAGAAACGCCCGGCCTGGTATTCGGCCTGGACCGCGGCGGATCTTGCAGCGGGTTCGCTTATCGTCTGGAGGACAGCAACCTCGATGAGTCGCTGATGGCCCTGTGGCAACGGGAAATGCCCTATCCGGCCTACCGGCCGCATTGGCTAAGCTGCAGGCTGGGTGATGGCAGCAAAGTGCAGGCCCTGGGCTTCGTCCTGGAGCGGCACTTGCCCTGCTATGCGGGAAACCTCCCGGACACCTTGCTCAGCCAGATTCTTGCCAGTGCCAAAGGGCGTTATGGTACGACTAAAGATTATGTCGAACAGACCCTCAATGCGCTGCGCAGCCACCAGATGCCCGATCGCAATCTGGAGGCCCGGTTCAGGCGCTGCCATAACCTGCACGAACCTATTCGCGGCTAAGGCCCCGCCCACCGGCTTGGCGCTCACCCCAAGCCATGTGCAACGCTCGTGGGAGCGGGTTCACCGGCGAAGAGGCCGGGCCTGCATTACTTGGCCAGCACCACCAACTTACCGACGGCCTTGCGCTGCGCCAATGCTTCGATCGCCGCCCCGGCCTCAGCCAGTGGATAGGTTTTCGACACCAGGGGCTTCAACTTGCCCTCGGCATGCCAAGCGAACAGCTGTCGGAAATTCGCTGCATTGTCCTCCGGCTGGCGCTGGGCAAACGCACCCCAGAACACCCCAAGCACTGCTGCCCCTTTGAGCAGCACCAGGTTTGCCGCCATTTGCGGGATCGTCCCGCTGGCAAACCCGACCACCAATAACCGTCCCTGCCATGCAAGGCCGCGCACGGCTTGGTCGAACAGTTCGCCACCGACCGGGTCGTAAATCACGTCGGCGCCCTGGCCGCCTGTCAGACGCTTGATCTCGTCCTTCAGGCTCGCCTGGCTATAGTCGATCAATTCGTCAGCTCCGGCAGCTTTGGCAATGGCAAGCTTCTCGGCGCTGCTGGCCGCTGCGATCACCCTCGCGCCCATGGCCTTGCCAATTTCCACCGCTGCCAGGCCGACACCACCAGAGGCGCCCAACACCAACAGGGTTTCCCCAGGCTGCAACTGGCCGCGCTGCTTGAGCGCGTGCATCGAGGTGCCGTAGGTCATGCCAAAGGCCGCAGCGGTGGCGAAATCCATGTGCTCGGGGATCGGCATGACGTTATAGAACGGGACCGCCACCTGTTCGGCGAAAGCCCCCCAGCCGGTCAGAGCCATTACCCGGTCGCCCACTTTGAAGCTGCCGGCTTTTTCGCCCACTGCCGAAATCACGCCTGCGGCCTCACCGCCAGGTGAGAATGGCAAGGGCGGTTGGAACTGGTATTTCCCTTCGATGATCAGCGTGTCGGGGAAATTGACCCCGGCAGCGTGTACATCGAGCAGGATCTCATTCTTCTTCGGTACCGGGCTGGTTGCGTCTTCCAGTACCAGGTCGCGAGCCGGGCCGAGGGTTTTGCACAACACCGCTTTCATCGGGACTATTCCTTTGCGTGTAGTGGCCGATAAGTGTAGGAGGGTAGCTTGCCGGGTCAACGAGCATGCTCGGCCCTGATGGGTCGGCATAAGCCCGGGCTTGGGTTTGCCAAGCATGCTGGGTAAGCTGGCGCCAACTGTTTCTAGGAGCGATTTCGTGAAAGCGTGGATCTTGATGGTACTGGCGCTGATGCTGCCAGCAGCGGCCATGGCCGAGGAAGCCAAAGAAGGGGAGCCGAAGGTTGCCTACATAACCCTCACCCCGCCCTTCGTCGGCAACTACGCCCTCGATGGTGGCCCTAAGCTTCGCGTGTACAAGGCCGATGTAGCCCTGCGCGTGACGGGTGATACGGCGGCAGCTGCGGTCAAACATCATGAACCGCTGATCCGTAACCAACTGGTGGCACTGTTCACTCAGCAAACCGTGGAAAGCATGAGCAACGTCGATGCCAAGGAAAAGCTGCGCCAAGAGGCGTTGAAGCAAGTGCAACAAGTGATGGAGGCCGAAGAGGGCAAGCCAATCGTCGAAGACCTGCTGTTCAATAACTTGATTGTGCAGTAATGATTTTGGCGCTAGCAATCAAGAGGCTGTAAGCCCGGCGCGCCCCCGCGCCGAGCTCGCTCGCAAAGCCCCCTACGGCTTCTGAGTCGAACTCAACTGGCCAGTTTAATGATGGCCGCCCATTGCGCTTCGGTCACTGGCATCACCGACAACCGTGTGCCTTTTTGAACCAGCGGAAGCTCCGCCAGCACCTTACCGAATGTCTTCACATGCGCTACGTCCACCGCGCTCCATGGATTCTTTTCTTGGTTGGCCTTGGCGTCGTAGTAATGGCTTTCTGGGTCGAGCGCCGTCGGGTCTGGGTAGGCGGCTGCGGTAATCCGGGCAATGCCGGCAATGCCCGGCTGCGGGCAACTGGAGTGGTAAAAGAAGAACTCATCGCCTACGCTCATGGCCCGTATGAAATTGCGCGCCTGGTAATTGCGAACGCCATCCCAGCGAGCCTCGCCAAGGCGTCCCAGAGCCTCTATGGAAAGCTCATCGGGTTCGGACTTCATTAGCCAATAGGCCATGGATACTGCTCCTGAAAAGGTTTGAAATAACCTGTTGCATGAAACCGACGGCCGGCTGGCGTCAACGTTTGCGTGATGACTCAGGTTGTCGGAGAATGCGCCGATTTTAACGCTAGACGCTCCGGCGGCACCAAGAAGGTCGCCGAGCCTGAACGTATGCCTAGGGGGGCATTCTTCGATGAATCAACGCAAACCGGATCTACTCTGGATCCTGGTCTTCATCTTCGGTCTCGGCGTCGTCACCACTGGCTATGCCCAAGGGATCTGGGAACGTAAGCTGGATACCGCCTACCAGGCACCCGTGGACGCACCCCCCCAAAGTCGCTGAATTCCAGTACTGCGCCACTCAGTGTGGCGCCAGGTACCAGTTGCAGTCGCTGACCGTGCCTTGCAGCGGTACATCCCAACTGGCCTGCGCCAGTCGCTCGACCTTCTGGCACTCATGGGCCAGCCCCAGCAGCAGCGGTTTTTTCCAGCTCTTGCGACGTGCCTGGTAAGCCAGGCTGCGGTCGTAAAACCCTCCGCCCATGCCCAGCCGGCCGCCCACTTCATCGAAGCCGACCAACGGCAAGAGGATCAGGTCCAGCGCCCATATCGGCCGCTGGCGCCGGCGATCAGCCAAGGGCTCGGGTATGCGGAAGCGGTTGCGCTTGAGTTTCTCGCCCTGGTCGAAGCGCTGAAACACCATGCGCGTACGCGGCCAGGCATGCAGCACCGGCAGGTAGGTGCGCTTGCCTCGGCGCTGGGCCTCGCGCAACAGCAGGCGCGGGTCGATCTCACCGTCGTTGGGCAGGTAGAGGGCGATATGCCGGGCGCGTCGGAACAAAGGATGCTGCGCCAGCTGGCGATACAGGCCGCGTGAGGCCTTAAGCTGTTGAGCGGGGGTGAGGGCGCGGCGGGCGGTGCGAAGCAGGCGACGAAGCTGGGGGCGGGTGAGCGGCGCAGTTTCAGTCATGGCACTGGCTATCCCAGTTGTCGAATTGCCCAGCTGAACACTGGGCAAGAAGAATCAGGCTCCCCGATAAGACCGCTATCGGTGTAGCCCTTGAACCCGAAAGTTCAAGGTGGAGATTGCAGGGGGCGTTAAGGCTTTCCGTCGGGCGGACATGCACACCGGCCCCAGCGTGCAACCCCCGTGGTTGTGCGTATCGGCTCAGGGACATAACCGACTGGCGCATCCCCCAGGGAGTGGCGCCAGTATACCAATCTCAGCCGTTTTTGGTACCCGCATCGTCGGACAAAGCCTGATCGACCCGCTCCAGCAGGTCGCGCACCTGTTCACGGCTGGTGCCCGCGACCGGTGCAGCAGTCCGGTCGTCCTGGCGATGCAGCATCTCGTGGGTGATGTTCAACGCGGCCATGACCGCAATACGGTCGGCGCCGATCACCTTGCCGCTGCTACGGATCTCGCGCATCTTGCCATCCAGGTAGCGGGCTGCGCTGACCAGGTTGTTGCGCTCTTCCGGCGGGCAGATGATCGAGTACTCCTTGTCGAGGATCTGCACGGTGACGCTATTGCTTGAACTCATGAGTCTTGCTCCAGGGCCTTCAGGCGTAAAATCATCGACTCGACCTTGCGCTTGGCGATCTCGTTTTTTTCGATGAGGTGGGCGCGCTCCTCGCGCCAGGATTTTTCCTGAGCTACTAAGAGTGCATTTTGCCGTTTTAGTTGCTCGACGCGTTCAATCAGCAACTCGAACCGGCTCATCAGCGCTTGCAGGTCGTTCTCTTGCGTGGGTTGCACTCGCTTCGCTCCGTGGTGAATCACCCGTCGATGATGCCTGTCCCTGCGCAGCGGCGGCCAGTGCCGATAGTCTTGGCGCGCCTGCCGATGCTAGGATACAAGGCCTTCATTCTAGTCAAATGCGCCGTCTGGCGCCTAGCCGACCATGCCTAATACTCAATCGCCCTACGTTGCCTTCGCCATGCTGCTTTCGAGCAATGGTCACCCTGTAACCCCTGCCGAGCTGCACGGCCTGCTGATCGGGCGCAGCTGCGCCGGTGCCGGGTTCGATGCCGAGGCCTGGCTGGCCGATGCGGCCCAACTGCTGGAAACCGAACCTGGTGATAGCGTGCGCAATGCCCTGATCGGCCTGCAGGAGATGGTCAAAGGTGAACTGACCAGCGATGACATGGCGATCGTTCTGTTGCTGCCTGGCGACGATGCCGCGCTGGCTGACCGCGCCGAGGCCTTGGGCCAGTGGTGCCAGGGTTTCATCACAGGCTTTGGCCTGAACGCAGGCGGCAAGGACCTGTCTACCGAAGCCAAGGAAGTACTGCAGGACCTGGTGGCCATTTCCCAGGTTCAGGAAGCCTTGGAAGAGTCCGAAGACGGCGAAAGCGACTACATGGAAGTCATGGAATACCTGCGAGTAGCGCCGCTTCTGCTGTATTCGGAACTGGCCGCGCCCGCCGCGCCAGCGCCAAAACCTTCGCTGCACTGATCAACTGGGGGTAGTTGTGCCCATGAGCCGCATACCCAAGGCCGAATATGCCCGTCGGCGCAAGGCGCTGATGGCGCAGATGGTCCCCAACAGCATTGCCATTCTACCGGCTGCTGCGCTGGCCATTCGTAACCGCGATGTCGAGCATGTGTATCGCCAGGACAGCGATTTTCAGTACCTCAGTGGCTTTCCCGAGCCGGAGGCAGTGATCGCATTGATCCCTGGGCGCGAGCATGGCGAATATGTGCTGTTCTGCCGCGAGCGCAACCCCGAGCGCGAGCTATGGGATGGCCTGCGTGCCGGCCAGGAAGGCGCGATCCGTGACTTTGGCGCGGACGATGCTTTCCCGATCACCGACATAGACGAGATTCTGCCCGGCCTGATCGAAGGCCGTGAGCGGGTCTACAGCGCTATGGGCAGCAACCCTGAGTTCGACCGCCGGCTGATGGAGTGGATCAATGTGATCCGCTCCAAGGCACGCCTCGGCGCGCAGCCGCCGAACGAGTTCGTTGCGCTGGATCATCTGCTGCACGATATGCGCCTGTATAAATCGGCAGCGGAAGTGAAGGTGATGCGTGCCGCGGCAGAAATTTCCGCACGTGCCCATGTACGGGCCATGCAAGCTTGCCGGGCCGGGTTGCACGAATTCAGCCTCGAAGCGGAGCTTGACTATGAGTTCCGCAAAGGCGGCGCGAAAATGCCTGCCTACGGCTCCATCGTCGCCGCTGGGCGCAATGGCTGTATCCTGCACTATCAGCAGAACGATGCTCCGCTCAAGGATGGCGATCTGGTGCTGATCGATGCCGGCTGCGAGATCGACTGCTACGCCAGCGACATCACCCGTACCTTCCCGGTCAGTGGGCAGTTTTCGCCGGAGCAGAAAGCCATCTATGAACTGGTGCTCAAGGCACAGGCTGCCGCGTTTGCCGAAATCGCCCCAGGCAAGCACTGGAACCACGCCCACGAGGCGACGGTAAGGGTCATCACCGAAGGCCTGGTGGCGCTGGGCTTGCTCAAGGGCCAGGTGCAGGCGCTGATCGACAGCGAGGCATACCGGGCCTTCTACATGCACCGTGCCGGGCATTGGCTGGGCATGGATGTGCATGATGTGGGGGAGTACAAGGTAGGTGGCCAGTGGCGGGTGCTGGAGCCCGGCATGGCGCTGACGGTCGAGCCAGGCATCTACATTGGTGCCGATAACCAAGCAGTCGCGAAGAAATGGCGCGGCATCGGCATCAGGATCGAGGATGACGTGGTAGTGACCAAGCAAGGCTGTGAAATTCTCACCTCGGGTGTGCCCCGCACGGTAGCCGAAATCGAGGCGCTGATGCAGGCCGCGCGTAAGGCTGCAGCATGAACCGAGTCAACCTGGCGATCATTGGCGGCGGGCTGGTTGGGGCGAGCCTGGCCCTGGCTCTGCAGGCCGGCGCCAAAGCCCGCGGCTGGAAGATTCTGCTGATCGAGCCGTTCGCTCCCGGCGACAGTTTTCAGCCAAGCTACGATGCACGCTCGTCGGCGCTGTCGTTCGGCACCCGGCAGATCTATCAGCACCTTGGCCTGTGGCAAACCATCAGCCCGCGGGCCGAACCTATTCGTCAGATCCAGGTTTCCGACCGTGGCCGCTTTGGCGCTACGCGCCTGGATGCCAAGGAAGAGGGCGTGCCTGCCTTGGGTTATGTGGTGGAGAACGCCTGGCTCGGCCAATGCCTGTGGCAAGGCTTGGACCGAGAGGTGGTGAGCTGGCGTTGCCCGGCTGAGGTGAAAGCGATGCAGGCCATCGAGGGTGGCTACCGGCTGTCGCTCGACGACGACACCAGCCTGGAATGCGACCTTGCGGTGCTGGCCGATGGCGGCCGCTCGGGCCTGCGTGAGCAACTGGGTATTCATGTGCGTCGTACGCCGTATGAGCAGAGTGCGCTGATCGCCAACATCACCCCAGGCCAGGCCCATGGCGGGCAGGCCTTCGAGCGTTTCACCGAGCAGGGCCCGATGGCGCTGCTGCCGCTGCCTGACAACCGTTGCGCGCTGGTGTGGACGCGGCAAGGGATGGATGCTCGGCGCCTGGCCGATATCGACGAGCGCAGCTTCCTGCGCGAGCTGCAAGACGCTTTTGGCTACCGCCTGGGCGCTTTGCGCCAGGTCGGTGCCCGGCACCTCTACCCGTTGGCTTTGATCGAGGCCCAAGAGCAGGTGCGCCCGCACCTGGTGGTATTGGGCAACGCGGCGCATAGCCTGCACCCGATTGCCGGTCAGGGCTTCAACCTGTCGCTGCGAGACGTGCAATCGCTGGCTGAGGCCTTGTTGGCCGGCCCCTCGCATCCAGGCGATCTGGCGAGCTTGCAGGGCTATCAACAGCGCCAGCGCTTCGATCAGGCCCTGACCATCGGCTTCTCCGATCAGGTCACCCGCCTGTTTGGCAGCAACCAGCCCGTGATGGCGGCCGGGCGCAATATCGGCCTGCTCGGCCTTGACCTGCTGCCGCCGGCCAAAAGCTGGTTCGCCCGCCAGGCCATGGGCCTTGGTACGCGCCCTGACCAGCGGGGCCGCGCATGAGCAACCCGCGCCGGCTGGCACGCCGGGCCCGCATGCTGCGCTGGCTGCTGAACCTTTACCCGCCCTATCTGGGTGCCGGTATCCACATCCAGCACATCAGCCCGGACATGCGCAGCGTCAAGGTACGCATGAAACTGACTCGCTGGAACAGAAACTACGTCGGCACGCAGTTCGGCGGTAGCCTGTATTCGATGGTCGACCCGTTCTACATGCTGTTGCTGATCGAGCAGCTGGGCCGCGAGTACATCGTCTGGGACAAGGCCGCCAGTATCGATTTCATCGCGCCGGGCAAGGGCACGGTGTATGCCCAATTCCATGTCGATGACGCGCTGCTGAGCGAAATCCGCCAGCAGACCGCCAGCGGCAAGAAGTACCTGCCGCGTGTGCAGGTCGATGTCCGTGACGAAGCCGGTGAGCTGGTGGCACGGGTCGATAAAATCCTATACGTGCGGCTCAAGCCGCAAGCGAGGCAGGCGTAAGGCATGGAAATGCGCGCAGATGTGTTGATCGTCGGTGCCGGCATGGTCGGCAGTGCCCTGGCCTTGGCGCTTCGCCACAGCGGCCTGGAAATTATCCTGCTCGATGGCGGCCCGCTTTCGGTCAAACCGTTCGATCAGGCTGCCCCGTTCGAACCGCGGGTCAGTGCCCTGTCGGCGGCCAGCCAGCGGATCCTCGAACGCTTGGGGGCTTGGGACGGCATCGCCAGCCGGCGTGTGTCGGCGTATTCCGATATGCAGGTGTGGGACGGCAGCGGCACCGGGCAGATCCATTTCTCGGCCGCCAGCGTACATGCCCAGGTGCTCGGCCATATCGTGGAAAACCGGGTAGTGCAGGACGGGCTGCTGGAGCGCCTGCACGACAGCGACATCGGCCTGCTGCCCAACGCCCGCCTGGAACAGCTGCGCCGTTCGGGTGACCAGTGGCTGCTGACGTTGGCCGACGGCCGCAAACTACGCACGCCGCTGGTGGTGGCTGCCGACGGCGCCCATTCGGCGGTGCGCAAGCTGGCCGGCTGCCAGACCCGTGAATGGGATTACCTGCACCACGCAATCGTTACCAGCGTGCGCTGCAGCAGCGCCCACCAGGCCACGGCCTGGCAGCGGTTCACCGATGATGGGCCCCTGGCGTTCCTGCCGTTGTCCCGTGACGGCAAGCAGGACTGGTGCTCGATCGTCTGGTCCACGACGCCGGAGCAGGCCGAACGGATCATGGCCCTGGGGGATCAGGCCTTCCTCGAGGCACTGGAGCGCGCCTTCGAGGGGCGTTTGGGGCGTGTGCTGGAAGCTGACCCGCGCGTGTGCGTGCCGTTGCGCCAGCGCCACGCCAAGCGCTACGTCGATGAAGGGCTGGCGCTGATTGGCGATGCGGCACACACCATTCACCCGTTAGCCGGGCAGGGGGTCAATCTTGGCTTTTTGGATGCCGCAGTGCTGGCCGAAGTGTTGGGCAATGCAAGCGCGCGAGGCGAGCGCCTGGCCGATGTGAAAGTGCTCAGTCGTTACGAGCGCCGACGCATGCCGCATAACCTGGCGCTGATGGCGGCGATGGAAGGCTTCGAACGGCTGTTCCAGGACGACCGGTTGCCGCTGCGCTGGCTGCGAAACACCGGTTTGAAGCTTGTGGAGCAGTTGCCGGATGCAAAAGCAGTGTTCGTGCGCCAGGCCTTGGGGTTGAGCGGGGATTTGCCGGAGCTGGCTAAGGCTTGAGGCCGCCGAGGGCCGCGCCCTGGCTGCCTGCAACATCCGGTAACTGCTCGGTTGATGAGCTGGGTAATGGGATTCACTACCATTTGCGCCTCTCATACGATCCCAGGAGTGCTTTCCATGTTGCCACGCAAGCCCCTATTGGCCGCTCTGGCCCTGTCCCTGCTCGGCGGCACCGCCCAGGCGGCTGATGAAGTGGTGGTGTACTCCTCGCGTATCGACGAGCTGATCAAGCCGGTGTTCGACGCCTACACCGCCAAGACCGGGGTCAAGGTCAAGTTCATCACCGACAAGGAAGCCCCGCTGATGCAGCGCATCAAGGCCGAGGGCGAGAACGGCGTGGCCGACCTGCTGCTGACCGTCGATGCCGGCAACCTCTGGCAGGCCGAACAGATGGGCATTCTGCAGCCGATCAAGTCGGCCACCATCGACCAGAACATCCCGCCCCAGTACCGTGCCTCGTCCCATGACTGGACCGGCCTGAGCTTGCGGGCACGGACCATTGTCTACTCCACCGAGCGGGTCAAGCCGGCCGAGCTGAGCACCTATGAAGCCCTGGCCGACAAGCAGTGGGAAGGCCGCCTATGCCTGCGCTCGGCCAAGAAAGTCTACAACCAGTCACTGACCGCCACCCTGATCGAAAACCATGGCGAGGCCAAGACCGAGCAAATCGTCAAAGGTTGGGTCAACAACTTGTCCACCGATGTGTTCTCCGACGACAACGCGGTAATCCAGGCAATCGCCGCTGGCCAGTGCGATGTAGGGGTGGTGAACACCTATTACTACGGCCGCCTGCACGCCCAGAACCCACAACTGCCGGTGAAGCTGTTCTGGCCCAACCAGGCTGACCGGGGCGTGCATGTCAACCTGTCCGGTATCGGCCTGACCAAGCATGCACCTCACCGGCAAGCCGCCATCGAACTGGTCGAGTGGATGACCGGCGAGCAGGCGCAGAAGCTGTTCGCCGACATCAACCAGGAGTTTCCGGCAAACCCCAAGGTCAAGCCTTCGGACGAAGTAGCGGCCTGGGGTAGCTTCAAGGCCGACAGTATTGCGGTGGAAGTGGCCGGCAAGCGTCAGGCCGAGGCCATTCGCCTGATGGATCGTGCCGGCTGGAATTAAGCCCCAGGCTTGACCGCTCCGTGGCCTGTCAGGGCCTTTTCGCGGGTAAACCCCAAGAGTAGCGGTGTACGCTGTGGGGCTACCCGCGAACGATTGCAACCGAGACCATAGCCTTGCCCCACACCCTCCAACGTCGCTGGTACCTTCCGGTCATCCTGACCGCCGCTTTGGTCCTTCTGCCCCTGAGTGTGCTGCTGCTGTCCTGGCAGTCGGTCGACCTGCAGATCTGGTCGCACCTGCTCGATACCCAGATGGCCCGCCTGCTGGGCAATACTGCGACACTAGTGCTTGGCGTCGGCGTCGGCGTTACCCTGCTCGGTGTCAGCTTGGCCTGGCTCACCAGCCTATGTGAGTTTCCCGGCAGGCGTTGGCTCGACTGGGCGCTGATGCTGCCTTTTGCCATACCGGCCTACGTGCTGGCCTTCGTTTTCGTCGGCCTGCTCGACTTCGCAGGCCCTGTGCAGAGCGCGCTGCGCGAGGCGTTCGGGCCTATGCGCCTGCCCAGGGTACGCTCTACGGGCGGGGTGATCATCGTGCTCGTGCTGGTGTTCTACCCCTACGTCTACCTGCTGGCGCGCACCGCGTTCCTGGCCCAGGGCAAAGGCCTGATGGAAGCAGCGCGGGTGCTTGGCCTGACACCCTTGCAAGCCTTCTGGCGGGTTGCCCTGCCGATGGCGCGGCCGGCGATCGGTGCTGGTATTGCCCTGGCGTTGATGGAAACCTTGGCCGATTTTGGCGCAGTGGCGGTGTTCAACTTCGATACCTTCACCACCGCGATCTACAAGACCTGGTATGGCTTCTTCAGCCTGTCCAGCGCGGCGCAGTTGGCCAGCCTGCTGCTGTTGGCGGTGATGCTGGTGCTGTACGGCGAGCGCCGGGCCCGTGGGGCAACCCGCCATGGCCATGAGCGCCCGCGCGGGCAGGCGCTTTACCACTTGCGCGGGTTGAAGGCGCTGCTGGCCAGCGCTTGGTGCTTGCTGGTGTTCGCCTGCGCATTCGTCATCCCGCTGCTGCAGTTGCTGGCGTGGTTTTGGCAGCGCGGTCGGCATGATCTGGACGAACGTTATGTGGGCCTGGTGCTGCATACCTTGTACCTGGGCAGCATGGCCGCCCTGATCACCGTTGCCGTGGCCCTGATGCTGGCGTTCGCTCGGCGTCTGGCGCCTACGGCGGGGGTGCGCGCGGGCGTCGGCCTGGCCAATCTCGGCTACGCCTTGCCAGGCTCGGTGCTGGCGGTGTCGATCATGCTGGCCTTCAGCTACCTGGACAACCACCTGGTGATACCGCTGACGGCGTGGTTGGGCGGTGCAGGTAAGCCATTGCTGTTGGGTAGCCTGGCGGCGTTGCTGCTGGCGTACCTGGTGCGCTTCATCGCGGTGGCTTATGGGCCGCTTGAGAGCAGCCTGGCGCGTATTCGCCCATCGCTGCCAGAGGCTTCACGCAGCCTGGGTGTGGGTGGCATGGGTTTGTTTTTCAAGGTGTATCTACCGCTGCTAGTGCCTGGCGCCCTCAGCGCCGCGTTGCTGGTGTTCGTCGATGTGCTCAAGGAAATGCCTGCCACCTTGCTGATGCGCCCATTCGGCTGGGATACCCTGGCGGTGAGGGTCTTCGAGATGACCAGCGAGGGCGAGTGGGCCCGCGCCTCGTTGCCGGCGCTCACCCTGGTGCTGGTAGGGCTGTTGCCAGTCATCGGGCTGATTCGTCGTTCCGCTCGTCGCCCCGGTCACAGTCACTGAGGATGCCAGCCTGCGCCCATGCGGCTACAATGCGCGGCATTCGCGCGGCGGGTCCTACAAGAAGAGCTGACGATTAAACGTCTTCGACCGCCGCCGCTTCGCCACGCCCGGAAGGAGAAACCCATGGGACAGCGCACGCTTTTATACGACTTGCACCTGGCGCTGGGCGCCAAGACGGTCGATTTCGGTGGCTGGGACATGCCCCTGCACTACGGCTCGCAAGTCGAGGAACACAATCAGGTGCGTAGCGATTGTGGGGTGTTCGACGTTTCCCACATGACGGTCATCGACATGACTGGCGAGCAGGCCACAGCCACGTTGCAACGCCTGTTGGCCAACGACGTTGCGCGGCTGAGCAGCATCGGCAAGGCGCTTTACAGCCCGCTGCTAAACGAGCAAGGCGGGGTGATCGATGATCTGATCGTGTATCGCACACATACCGGGTACCGCCTGATCACCAACGCCATCACGCGGACCAGGGTCCTCGATTGGCTGAACGAGCAGGCCGTCGGCTTCAACGCAACGTTCAAGGTACGCCCGGACTTGGCCATCCTCGCCATTCAAGGCCCCCATGCTCGGGAAAAGGTCGCTGGGCTGCTAAGCCCTGCGCGCGCTGCGTTGATTCGTGAACTGCGGCCATTCGAAGGAGTTGCCGAAGGCGACTGGTTCATCGCTCGCACCGGCTACACCGGTGAAGACGGCCTGGAGATCATTCTGCCAGGTGATGAAGCTGTAGGATTTTTCAACGATCTGGTCGGCGCGGGTATCGCCCCCAGCGGCCTCGGCGCGCGCGATACCCTGCGCTTGGAAGCCGGGATGAATCTGTATGGCCAGGACATCGATGAGCAGCACACCCCGCTGACCTCCAACCTCGGTTGGAGCATTGCCTGGGAGCCTGCCGAGCGCAACTTCATCGGCCGCACTGGCCTTTTGGCGGAAATCGAGCATGGCGTGCAGGAGAAACTGGTCGGCCTGGTGCTCGAAGAGCGCGGGGTGTTGCGTGCTCACCAAGTGGTTCGTGTTGCCGGTATTGGCGAAGGGGAGATCACCAGTGGTAGTTTCTCGCCTACGCTGAGCAAGTCCATAGCCCTGGCGCGTGTCCCCATGGCTACTGCCGACCGTGCCGAGGTCGAAATTCGCGGCAAGTGGTACCCGGTGCGAGTGGTCAAGCCGACCTTCGTGCGCCATGGCAAGATTCTGATCTGAACATTCAACGGCGGGCCGAACCGCTGAGCCAAACGAGGAAGTCAACACATGAGCAATATCCCCGCCGATCTGCGTTTCGCCGAAAGCCACGAGTGGGCGCGCCTGGAAGCCGATGGCAGTGTCACCGTCGGCATCAGCGACCACGCCCAGCAAGCACTGGGTGATGTGGTGTTCGTCGAGCTGGCCGAAGTGGGCAAAACCTTCAGCGCTGGCGATGCTGCCGGCGTGGTCGAATCGGTCAAGGCAGCATCCGACATCTACGCCCCGGTTTCCGGTGAGGTGATCGCGGTCAACGAAGAACTGGCCGACAGCCCAGAGCTGCTCAACGAAAAGCCTTATGAGTCGTGGATCTTCAAGCTCAAGCCAAGCAACCCGGCCGAGCTGGACAAGCTGCTGGATGCCGCGGGCTACAAAGCTGCCATCGGCGAGTGATAGCGCCTCGCCTGCTTTGCGGGTAAACCCGCTCTTGAATGAGCGGCTTCAGCCGCAAACAGGCATAGGCTGGCGAACAAGTTTTCACGCAGCATCGTCGATCCCTTCCTAGACTTACAAGTCTCCATGAGACCCGGTCTAGGAAGAGAGCGTCGACATGCCTCAGTCGCCATCCCTGCAGCAACTGCAAGAGCTCAACCCTTTTTTGCGCCGCCATCTGGGGCCCGATGCCTCGGAGCAGCAGGCCATGCTCAATGCCCTTGGCCTCAGTAGCCGTAGCGAACTGATCGAGCAGACCGTGCCGCCAGGCATATGCTTGAACCGCGCCCTCGACTTACCGCCGGCCCTGGACGAGCAGGCTGCGTTGGCCAAGCTTGCCGCTTACGCCGAACAGAACCAGGTGTGGACCAGCCTTATCGGCATGGGCTACCACGGAACCGTGACGCCCACCGTCATCCTGCGCAACGTGCTGGAAAACCCCGGCTGGTACACCGCCTACACGCCCTATCAGCCTGAAATCGCCCAAGGCCGACTAGAGGCGTTGCTCAACTTCCAGCAAATGGTCATCGACCTCAGCGGTTTGGCGCTGGCCAATGCATCGCTGCTCGATGAAGCCACCGCCGCTGCCGAGGCAATGGCGCTGGCCAAGCGTGTGGCACGCAACAAGTCCAACGCGTTCTTCGCCGACGAGCATTGCCACCCACAAACATTGTCAGTGCTCAAAACCCGCGCCGAGGGTTTCGGCTTCGAGCTGATCGTCGACGCTGTGGACAACCTTGCCCAGCACCAAGTGTTCGGTGCATTGCTGCAGTACCCGGATACCCACGGCGAGGTACGTGACCTGCGCCCGTTCATCGACCAGTTGCATGCCCAGCAGGCCCTGGCCTGCGTGGCGGCGGACCTGCTCAGCCTTGTGGTGCTGACGCCGCCTGGCGAAATGGGTGCCGATGTGGTGCTCGGCTCGACTCAGCGCTTCGGCGTGCCGATGGGCTTCGGCGGCCCGCACGCCGCCTACTTCGCTTGCCGTGAGGATTACAAGCGGGCGATGCCAGGGCGCATCATCGGCGTGTCTCGCGATGCACGTGGCAATACCGCGTTACGCATGGCCCTGCAAACGCGCGAGCAGCACATTCGCCGCGAAAAGGCCAACTCCAACATCTGCACAGCCCAGGTACTGCTGGCCAACATGGCCGGGTTCTATGCGGTTTACCATGGGCCAGAAGGGCTGCAGCGTATTGCCCAGCGCGTGCACCGGCTGACTTTCCTTTTGGCCGCAGGCCTTGAGGCCAAAGGCATAAAGCGTATCAATCAGCATTTTTTCGACACCCTGACCTTGGATGTTGGCGGCGCCCAGGTGGCAATCATCGAAAGCGCCGAGGCTGCTCGCATCAACCTGCGGATTCTGGGCCGCGGCCATGTGGGCGTGAGCCTGGATGAAACCTGCAGCGAAGCCACGGTGTTGCGCTTGTTCGATGTATTCCTGGGGGTCGATCATGGTCTTGATATCCACGCCCTTGACCAGCTGGCGTCGCCTGAAGGTATCCCCGCAGCATTGGCGCGCGGTACGCCGTTCCTTGGCCACCCCGTGTTCAATCTGCATCACAGCGAAACCGAGATGCTGCGCTACCTCAAGCAGCTGGAAAACAAGGACCTGGCCCTGAACCAGTCGATGATCCCGCTCGGCTCTTGCACCATGAAACTCAATGCCACCAGCGAGATGATACCGATCACCTGGCCCGCCTTCGCCCAGCTACACCCCTTCGCACCTGCCGCACAGGCCGCGGGCTATAAGGCGATGATCGATGAGCTGGAAAGCTGGTTGTGCGCCATCACCGGTTTCGACGCCATCTGCATGCAGCCAAACTCCGGCGCTCAAGGTGAATACGCGGGGCTCATGGCAATCACACGCTATCACCGCAGTTGCCAACAGCCACAACGCACGTTGTGCCTGATTCCCTCGTCTGCCCACGGGACCAACCCGGCCTCGGCGCAGATGGCTGGCATGGAGGTGGTGATCGTCGAGTGTGACGATGCTGGCAACGTCGACCTCGAAGACCTCAAGGCGAAGGCTGCTGCCGCCGGCGACAAGCTGTCATGCCTGATGGTCACCTATCCTTCGACCCATGGTGTTTATGAGGAGGGCATCCGCGAGATCTGCGCGGTGGTCCACCAATACGGTGGCCAGGTCTACATGGACGGTGCCAACCTCAATGCCCAGGTTGGCCTGGCCCGGCCTGCGGACATCGGTGCCGACGTTTCGCATATGAATCTACACAAGACGTTCTGCATCCCCCACGGCGGAGGCGGCCCAGGCATGGGCCCAATCGGCATTCGCGCCCATCTGAAACCCTTCGTCGCAAGTCACCCGGTAGTGCCCGTGCCCGGGCTGGACCCGAACAACAGTGCGGTCAGTGCTGCGCCCTGGGGCAGTGCCAGCATTCTGCCGATCAGTTGGATGTACATAGCCATGATGGGCCCGCAACTGGTTGACGCCAGCGAGGTGGCGATCCTTTCAGCCAACTATCTGGCGAGCCAGTTGGCCGGAGCGTTCCCGGTGTTGTACCGCGGGCGTAACCAGCGGGTGGCCCATGAGTGCATTCTCGACCTGCGGCCTCTCAAGGCGCAGACCGGCATTACCGAGGAAGACGTTGCCAAGCGCTTGATGGACTATGGCTTCCATGCCCCGACCATGTCATTTCCGGTGCCGGGTACCCTGATGGTCGAGCCGACTGAAAGCGAGTCGAAGGCCGAGCTGGACCGCTTCGTCGAGGCGATGCTGGCGATTAGGGCAGAGATCGCTCAGGTTCAAGACGGGAGCTGGCCAGCCGAAGACAACCCACTCAAGCATGCACCCCATACCCTGGCCGACGTACTGGAGCCATGGACGCGGCCCTACACCCTGGAGCAGGCCATTGCCCCCAGCGGCCACGTGCGGCTGCACAAATACTGGCCTGCTGTGAACCGCGTCGACAATGTCTATGGTGACCGGAACCTGTTCTGCGCCTGTGTGCCAGTGCAGGCGTACCGGTAGTGCCATGTGCTGGCGTTGGCTACTTAGCGGTTGGCACCGCAAGGTAGGCGGCGCGGCTATTGAGCCAAGGCATGTTTGGCGAGGATCGCATGGGCCAGTTCCATGTCCGAGGCCTCAAGCCCTGGATGTTCAGCCCGGATCTGCTGGATCGCAGCCTCTAGGTACGGCCCGCGAATCGCCCCGTCGCTGGCTACGAAGCTGCCAGCGTCGTCCTGTGCCGCGACCACCAATTTGTGGTCGGCCGATGTCAGGTAGCTGGAAGAAAACAGGGTGCCGGTGGATACCAATGAGCGGGACGAACCGGAAGCTTCAGCCGTTTGCTGGCCGATGAGAATCACAATTAGAGCGGCTAAGAGTGCACGCATATCGAGGCTCCAGTGAGCGGTTGGCGGAGCCTCGATGGTAACGAGCGAAGGTTCGCTAGTAGTCCTACACCGGCCTGAGTGTTTGGTAGGAAATGTCTGCTTGGTGTCAGAGCATCCGAATTACGCTGCGGCAGCGTTCACGGATTGGCCGTGCGGGCCAAAATTGCATTGGCCAGTTCCATGTCCGATGCTTGAAGCGCTGGGTTTTGCGCACGTACCTGCTGCAACGCCTGTTCCAGAAACGGCCCGCGAATCTCACCGTTACTGGCGACGAAGCTGCCGGCGTCATCCTGTGCCGCCAATACCAGCTTGTGGTCGCGCGAGGTGATGTAGCTGGACGCCGTGGTGGCGCCAGAGGTCATTACGTTACGCCAGAAAGTGTCGGCCATTGCGGAGCCAACAGGCAGCGAAAGCAGGGCAGCGGCTGCCAGCGCGGATTTGATGCGCATGATGAAACACCTGAAGGGTGAGGTGGCTGAAGATGGCCGCTTTGATCGTCAAAACCACACTTAAGTTCCTTGATTGCGAAGGTTTTCGCTCAGGAACAGACCCGCATCACCTCTTCGCTGCGGGTGATTCCACGGGCCACTTTCGCCGCCCCGCAACTGCGTAAATCTTGTAATCCTTCAGCCACCGCCTGGCGCTGCAGGTCGGCCAGGTCGGTACTGGCGCCGATGTGCGACCGCAAGCTGTCGCTGGGGATCAGCAGTTCGAACAGGCCTGTGCGGCCCCGATAGCCGGTGCCGCGACATAACGGGCATGGTGCGCCGGACGCGTGCCCTTGGCAGCCATCGCAGAGGATGCGCACCAGGCGCTGTGCCATGACCCCGCCCAAAGTCGCGCGGATCAGGTAGTCGGCCACACCCAGCTCCAGCAGACGGGTAATGGCGCTGCAGGTGTCATTGGTGTGCAGGGTCGAAAGTACCAGATGCCCGGTAAGCGCGGCCTGCACCGCCACTTGTGCGGTTTCGCGGTCGCGTATCTCGCCGATCATGATGATGTCGGGGTCCTGGCGTAGCAGGGCACGCACGCCATCGGCGAAATCCAGCCCCAACCCGGGCTGCACCTGTAGTTGGTTGAAGGCAGGCTCCAGCCGCTCGATGGGGTCTTCGATGGTGCACAGGTTGACCTCGGGTGTGGCCAGCAGCTTGAGGCTGGCGTACAGCGTACTGGTCTTGCCCGAGCCTGTAGGCCCGGTCACCAGCACAATGCCCTGGCGGCGCTGCAATAGCCTGCGCCACTGGCTCAGCGTCTCACCCTCCAGGCCAAGCTGGGCGAAGTCTTCCTGCAACTGGCGTGGGTCGAACAGGCGCACCACCAGTTTTTCGCCATAGGGCGTAGGCAGTGTGGAGAGGCGCAATTGCACTTCGCTGCCGCCAGGCAGGCGACTTTTGACCCGGCCGTCTTGCGGGCGGCGCTTTTCCGCTACGTCCATGCGCCCCAAGTGTTTCAAGCGGCTGACCACGGCCAGGGTAACGCTGGCTGGGAAGGCGTAGACCGTCTGCAACAGCCCGTCGATGCGATAGCGCAGGTGGCCCTTTTCGTGGCGTGGCTCCAGGTGGATATCGCTGGCGCGTTGCTCGATGGCGTATTGCAGCAGCCAGTCGACGATATTCACGATGTGCGCATCGTCGGCCGTGGCCTGCGCCTGGCGCTGGCCCAGTTCAAGCAGGTGCTCCAGTTCGCCCAGCCGGGTCGTCTGCTGGTGCTGCGCACCTTGGACCGAGTGGGCCAGGCGAAACAGCGACTGGCCCAGCTGGCGGATCTGCAGCGGGCTGGCCAGCACGCGGCGGATTGGTTTGCCCAGGCTGCGTTCGAGGTCGGCCTGCCACAGTTGCTGATAGGGCTGGGCACTGGCTACGGTGATGGCGTTGGCATCTTCGGCCACGATCAGGATGCCGTGACGTTGCGCAAAGGCGGGTGAAATCAGGCCATTGACCTGGGTAAGGTCCAGCTGCATGGGGTCGATGTGCAAGTAAGGCTGACCGACCTTGTGTGCCAGCCACTGGCACAGCGCATCCAGGGTCAGCTGCTGGCCGGGCTTGCAGCGGTCTTCAAGGCCCAGTGCCGCGATGGTTTCCAACGGGTGGTGCGCACTGTAGTGCGCTGCTTGTTCGCGAACCTGGCATGAGTCGCTGGCGCTGAGGTGCTGGTCGGCCTGCAAGGCGTCCAGCAGGCTTTGAAGGTCGAGGGCTTGCTCGTCGGACGTTAACATCGGTGGGCTTCCTTGCCTTAAAGGAGACGAGTGGCAAGGCTAGCCGGGCTCTGGCAAGCCGCGTTGGGGAAAGATTTTCCAGATTTTGCGCGCCCAGCTTCAGACCACCGCCAGCTCCAGGTACGCCAGGTTTTCCAGGCTTACCTCGCCCACGCATACAAGGTTGCGCAGTTTTTGCGCAATTACCTGCGCCCTATGCCAACTCAGTCCGCCGATGCCGATTTCGATGTCGAGCCAGTCTTCCTGCTGGCTGACCTGCACGCTATGGGGAGTAAGGAACTGCAGGGCGAACAGGTTGAGCACACGGCAAAGCGTATCCGGTTCGACCTCGGCTTGCAGGCAATAGCGCACGGTGCTGTGGCTGGCATTGGCAGCCCAGGCATCGCTGCGGGGCAGGGGGCGTTCGAGTGCGTTCATGATGGGTCTCCGCGGGTCTGGGAGAAATTCTTGCACGTCGAAGCCGGTATTTTCTCGCTATGATTTCATTAATTCCCCTATATTTTAGATTGAAAGAATCGAATAGCCGCTATTTGGAGAATCATTTATGCAAGGCGAGCTGGATGCCTACGACCGGCGCATCCTCGAACTACTGCAAGAAGACTCATCACTGTCCAGTGCGCAGATCGCCGAGCGCGTGGGGCTGTCGCAATCGCCCTGCTGGCGCAGGATTCAGCGGTTGAAAGAGGAAGGAGTGATCCGAGGCCAGGTAACCCTGCTGGACCGCAAGAAGGTCGGCTTGAACACCCAGATCTTCGCCGAAGTGAAACTCAACGCCCACGGCCGCTCCAACTTCACTGAATTCACTGAGGCGATCCGCGGCTTTCCGGAGGTGCTGGAATGCTATGTGCTTATGGGGGCGGTGGACTTTCTGCTACGCATCGTCACCTCGGATATCGAGGCTTATGAGCGCTTCTTCTTTGAAAAGCTATCGAACGTGCCGGGTATTCAGGAAGTGAATTCGATTGTGGCGCTGTCGGAGATCAAGTCCACCACCAGCTTGCCTCTGGCGAAGTAACGCTGCTGCGGCCAAATCCTGGGATTGGGCCGCCAGGTGCCTGACTTGAGGAATGTAGCGCCTGTGAGATCGAGCGCCGCGCGGGCGGCGCTCGGTCTCAACGCACACACAACACTCAAACCATACACCTGGCACCTAACGCGGTTAGGTGCCAACCGCCAAAGCGTCCTTAAGCCTTGAGCAAATGCTTCCAGCCCCGGCTCTGATCCACTGTCCGAGCCTGATCAATACGCGCCTCCAGCAACTCATCGCTGATCGGCAACTCGGCCAGCTCATGCAGTTTTTTCAAATCGCCGTACAAGCGGTCCATCTGCGGTGCTTCAAGCACCTGGCGGGCATGGTGCAGCCAGGCCAGCAACTGCTCGATACGTGGCAGCTGTTCGGCCAGGTCCTCGGGGCGTTGGGTGTACAGCGGCAGCTTCAGCGAGCGGCCTTCTTCACCCAGCAGGTGCGCCAGCCAGCTTGCCAACTGCGCCTTGCCCTGGCGCTCGCCACGGCCCTTGCGCTCCACGGTCCAGGCGCGGGCCAGCAGCCAACGCGAGGTTTCCAGGGAGAACTGGCCCCAGCGTACGTCTTCGAGTTCTTCGAGGAACTGCTCGGGCGCAGCGCGGCGGATGTCTTCATCGTCATTGCCGGCCTGCACCAATGGGCGCCAGTCTTCCAGCAGCGCATCGAGGCTGGCGCGTAGCTCGCGCGTGGTGGCGCGGGGCGCAGCTTGGCCCAGGCTTGCGACCAAGGCGCGCAGTTCGGCCAGGCACTGCACCCAGTCCTGCAACAAGCGCCAGTGACCATTGTGGCGGTACTGCTCGGCCAGGCGCTGGCTGCTGCCCAGCAGCTGCCAGGCCAGGGCGGCGAAGGCGTCGTCCACAGCAGTTTCAGCGCTCAGCTCGGTGGTCGGCAGGCCCAGCTCGTAGCTGTCTGGCTCCAACAGGCGGTAGCCGCGCTCGGCCTTGCTGATGTCGCACGGCATCAGCGGCAGGCTGGCGGCCAGCTCGGCGGCCAGCTCCAGTAGCGCTTCAGGGGCGCCTTCGCGCAGCTCCAACTCAAGCTCGCAGATTTCCTCTTTGCGCTTGCCGGCAATCACGAAGCCTTGGTCCAGCGCGGCCTCGATCACCACCTTGCTCTTGCCACGGCCCCAGCTGATTTCGGCGTATTCGCGGGTGAAATCAGTGGTGAATAGCGGCTTGATGGTTTTTTTGTCGAGTTCGGCCAGCTGCGCCGGCCAGCAGGTGGCGTCGAGCTTTTTCAAGTCGAGCTTGACCTTGTCCAACTGCCACTCGTATTCGTTGCGCTCGGACAGCCCGGCAACGCTTTTCCCGCGGCACTTGAGGGTCTGGATGATCGCCTCACCGTCGCGGCGCAGGCGCAGGGCCACACGGGCGGCGGAAAGCTCGCGCTCGGGAGTATCGAAGTACTGGTTGAGCAGCTCGCGGGTCTGCCAGCCAGATTTGTTGCGTTTTTTCAGCAAGGGGTGCTCGCGCAGGGCGGCGAGGGTCTGGCTGCTGGCGCGCAGCTTGAGTTCGGTTTCTTTGTGCATCACAGGCTCGAAGGAGGGGCGTCTTTGCAGGGCAGTCTACAGCAGTCGGCCGGCAACGGTTTATTCCAGACGGCGGATAGTCCTATGATGGGCAACGCTTCCGAGGAGTATGCGCATGCCGTTGCCGCCACTGAAAGACCAGTTTGCCGCTTTGATCGCCGCGCCCTCGGTCAGTTGTACCCAGCCTGCGCTGGACCAGTCCAACCGCCAGGTCATCGACCTGTTGGCCGGCTGGTTGGGCGATCTGGGTTTTGCTTGTGACATCCGTGAGGTCAGCCCTGGCAAGTTCAACCTGTTGGCCAGCCGTGGTAGCGGCCCTGGCGGGCTGGTGCTGGCCGGGCACAGTGATACGGTGCCTTACGATGAACAACTGTGGGCCAGCGACCCGCTCAAGCTGACCGAGGCCGACGGCCGCTGGGTGGGCCTGGGTAGCTGCGACATGAAAGGCTTTTTCGCATTGATCATCGAAGCGGTCATTCCGCTGCTGGAGCACGATTTCAAGCAACCGCTGATGATCCTGGCCACCTGCGATGAAGAAAGCTCCATGTCCGGTGCCCGCGCCCTGGCGGCTGCCGGCCAGCCGCTGGGCCGTGCGGCGGTGATCGGCGAGCCCACCGGCCTGCGGCCGATCCGCATGCACAAGGGCATCCTGATGGACCGCATCGACATCCTCGGGCGCAGCGGGCATTCCTCTGACCCAAGCCTGGGCCATAGTGCGATGGAGGCCATGCACGAGGTGATGAGCGAGCTGATGGGCCTGCGCCGGCAATGGCAGCAAACCTTCAGTAACCCGCAGTTCACCGTGCCGACGCCAACCATGAATTTCGGCTGCATCCATGGCGGTGACAACCCCAACCGCATCTGTGGCCAATGCGCCCTGGAGTTCGACCTGCGCCCGCTGCCGGGCATGGATGTGGAACAGTTGCGCGCCGCCATTGGCGATAAACTCAAGCCTGTGGCCGAGCGTCATGAAGTGCGTATCGACTACGCCCCGTTGTTCCCTGAGGTGCCGCCGTTCGAGCAGGACGCGGACGCCGAGCTGGTGCAAGTGGCCGAACGCCTCACCGGCCATCGGGCCGAAGCGGTGGCGTTCGGTACCGAAGCGCCTTATCTTCAGCAACTGGGCTGCCAGACCATCGTGCTCGGCCCAGGTGATATCGCCTGCGCCCACCAGCCTGGCGAATACCTTGAAATGTCACGCATCGAGCCTACCGTGCGTCTATTGCGTGACCTGATCCGGCACTATTGCCTGAGTTAAACGTCCACCTTGCTGATTCGTTCTTGCCTAGAGGAGATGCGCGTGACCGCAAGCCTGTTCCGACGATGATCCTGAACGCCGTGTGATTCACCGTTCTCCGTCCACTTTATCCACAGGCCCCGTCATGCCCGAATACGTTAACTGGCTACGTCATGCCTCCCCGTACATCAATGCCCATCGCGATTGCACCTTCGTGGTCATGCTCCCCGGCGATGGCGTTGAACACCCTAATTTCGGCAATATCGTCCACGACCTGGTGCTGCTGCACAGCTTGGGTGTGCGCCTGGTGCTGGTGCATGGCTCGCGCCCGCAGATCGAAAGCCGCCTGGCCGAGCGTGGGCTGACCCCGCACTACCATCATGGCCTGCGTATCACCGACGCAGCCACCCTGGATTGCGTGATCGATGCCGTAGGCGCCCTGCGCCTGGCCATCGAGGCACGCCTGTCGATGGACATCGCCGCCTCGCCCATGCAGGGCTCGCGCTTGCGCGTGGCTTGCGGCAACTTGGTCACCGCACGGCCGATCGGGGTGCTCGAAGGCGTGGACTACCACCACACCGGGGAAGTGCGGCGAATAGACCGCAAAGGCATCAGCCGCCTGCTCGACGAGCGGTCCATCGTACTGCTGTCGCCGCTGGGCTATTCGCCCACGGGTGAAATCTTCAACCTGGCATGTGAAGACGTCGCAACTCGTGCAGCCATCGAGCTGGGTGCCGACAAGCTGCTGCTGTTCGGGACCGAGCCTGGCCTGCTGGACGAGAGCGGCCGGTTGGTGCGTGAGCTGCGGCCACAACAGATTGCTCCGCACCTGGCGCGCCTGGGCGGCGATTACCAGGCTGAGTTGCTCGACGCGGCTGCCGAGGCCTGCAAAGGCGGTGTGGCACGTAGCCATATCGTCAGTTATGCCGAAGATGGCGCTTTGCTCACCGAACTGTTCACCCGAGAAGGTGGCGGTACGCTGGTGTCCCAGGAGCAGTTCGAGGTGGTGCGCGAGGCGACCATCGAGGATGTCGGTGGCTTGCTGGACCTGATCAGCCCGCTGGAAGAGCAAGGCATTCTGGTGCGCCGCTCGCGCGAGGTGCTGGAGCGTGAGATCGAGCAGTTCAGTGTGGTCGAGCGTGAGGGGATGATCATTGCCTGTGCAGCGCTGTACCCGATTGCCGATTCGCAGGCTGGGGAACTGGCGTGCCTGGCGGTAAACCCGGAATACCGTCACGGCGGGCGTGGCGACGAACTGCTGGAGCGGATCGAGGGGCGGGCGCGGCAGATGGGGTTAAATACCCTGTTCGTGCTCACGACGCGTACGGCGCACTGGTTCCGTGAGCGCGGGTTTGCCCCTAGCGGTGTCGAGCGGCTGCCAGCGGCACGGGCTTCGTTGTACAACTACCAGCGCAATTCGAAGATTTTCGAGAAGCCGCTGTAAGCCCATGCTGGCCCGCCAATGAAAAACGCCGCCCTTTGGGGCGGCGTTTTGCTTTAGACGGTGTGCAGATACCAGTTGTACTCGAGGTCGGAGATCGAGTGCTCGAACTCCTCCAGCTCGCTCTCCTTGCACGCGACGAAGATGTCGATGTACTTCGGATCGATGTACTTGTTCAGGATCTCGCTGTCGTCCAGCTCGCGCAGGGCATCGCGCAGGTTGTTCGGCAGGCTCTGCTCCAGCTGCTCATACGAGTTGCCTTCGATCGGCTCGCCTGGCTCGATCTTGTTGGTCAGGCCATGGTGCACGCCCGCCAGCACGGCAGCCATCATCAAGTATGGGTTGGCGTCAGCGCCGGCCACACGGTGCTCGATACGCACGGCATCCGGCGAGCCGGTCGGCACGCGCAGGGCCACGGTGCGGTTGTCCAAGCCCCAGCTCGGCGCGTTCGGCACGTAGAACTGCG
>NZ_JAFGYW010000320.1:0-467 GCF_017491595.1 Pseudomonas sp. 51_B | reverse complement strand
GTATTTCAGGCGCGCAACATTTGCACCCATCCTCGACTAAGCTCTAAGTCCGAATCCTGACAACCACAAAAGAAGGTTTCCATGACTCAAATGACTGCTTCGTTCAAAGCCCTGCTGCTGGCCGCCGCCCTGACATTGCCGGGGCTAGCCATGGCGGCCGATCCGGCGATGGAAAAGGACGGCATGTACACCGATCAAAAGGGCATGACCCTGTACACCTTTGCCAAGGACTCCGCTGGCAAGTCCGCGTGCAATGACAAGTGCGCGGCAAACTGGCCGCCGCTAATGGCGACAGCGAATGACAAGTCGATGGGGGACTGGACGGTAATCACTCGTGATGATGGCAGCAAGCAGTGGGCCTACCAGGGCATGCCGCTGTACACCTTTGTGATGGACAAGAAGGCCGGCGACATGACCGGCGACGGCAAAATGGACGGCGCGTGGAAAGTCGCCAAGGCCAAATAACC
>NZ_JAFGYW010000319.1:0-467 GCF_017491595.1 Pseudomonas sp. 51_B | reverse complement strand
CCTACACCCCTGGCCTCTACGCTCGCTTGAAACTGGTCGGCAGCGGCACCTACAACGCCATGCTGATCAATGACGAAGCCGTGGGCACTGACCTGGGCAAGAAGTTCGTGCTGGTGATGGATGGCGACAACAAGACTGCCTACCGTGCCGTCGAACTCGGTCCGAAGATCGAAGGCCTGCGCATCGTCCGCAACGGCCTGAACAAGGACGACACGATCATCGTCAAGGGTCTGCAACGGGTTCGTCCTGGCTCACCGGTCACCCCTGAGGTGATTCCGATGGCCAGCGAGCAGACCCTCGCCGCCCTCGCTCAACAACGTCAAGCGCTGGAAGCCAGCAACCTGCCCAAAGTTGCCCCTGCCAAGGGCGCATCGGGTTCGGCTGCGAAGCTGGCCGCTACGACCCCACGCGGTTAAGGGACGACAACTCCGATGAATTTTTCCCAATTCTTCATTTCCCGGCCGATC
>NZ_JAFGYW010000318.1:0-468 GCF_017491595.1 Pseudomonas sp. 51_B | reverse complement strand
GCGCAATGTTCATGTGCAGCCGCTGGGCGTGGATCTGCACACTTTCCATCCCGACGCCCGCGACCCCGGCCTGCGTGCCGAGCTGGGAATCGCTGAAGACACCCGTCTGCTGATCTTTGCCGGGCGCGGTTCCAAGGAGAAAAACCTGCCGGTGCTGCTCAAGTGCATGCAGCGCCTCGGTCCGCGCTATCACTTGTTGTTGGTCGGCTCGTCGATGCCCGCAGCGGTGCCGGACAACGTCAGCGTCATCGACGAATTCTGCCCGGCGCCGAAAGTCGCGCGGCTGGTGGCCAGCGCCGATGCGCTGATGCATGCCGGCGACCAGGAAACCTTCGGGCTGGTCATCCTTGAGGCCATGGCCTGCGGCATTCCCGTGGTGGCGGTGGCGGCCGGGGCGTTTGAAGAAATCGTCAACGATTCCTGCGGTCTGCTCTGCGCGCCGAACAATCCCCAGGCCATGGCCAACGC
>NZ_JAFGYW010000317.1:0-468 GCF_017491595.1 Pseudomonas sp. 51_B | reverse complement strand
GCACAGTTCTTCATCAACGTCGCCGACAACACCTTCCTCAACCACAGCGGCAAGACCACTCAGGGCTGGGGCTACGCGGTATTCGGTAAAGTGACCGCCGGTACCGACGTTGTCGACAAGATCAAAGGCGTGTCGACCACTTCCAAGGCCGGCCATCAGGACGTACCAGCAGACGACGTGATCATCGAGAAAGCCGAGATCATCGCAGCGTGATATTGCTGATTTCAGACTTGCATCTGGAAGAGGAGCGCCCGGACATTACCCGGGCGTTTCTGGATTTGCTCGCCGGACGCGCCCGCTCGGCGAGTGCGTTGTACATCCTCGGCGACTTCTTCGAGGCGTGGATTGGCGACGACGCCATGAC
Source organism: Pseudomonas sp. 51_B (assembly GCF_017491595.1). Lineage (NCBI taxonomy): Bacteria > Pseudomonadati > Pseudomonadota > Gammaproteobacteria > Pseudomonadales > Pseudomonadaceae > Pseudomonas > Pseudomonas sp. 51_B. The sequence continues at coordinate 104 of NZ_JAFGYW010000317.1, read as the reverse complement.
GCCCTTTCAGCGTTCCATCTGCCAGGCCCTGCGCGATTTGAGCGACAGCGGCACGGCCATATTCCTGATGCACGGCAATCGCGATTTCATGCTTGGCAAGGCCT
>NZ_JAFGYW010000316.1:0-468 GCF_017491595.1 Pseudomonas sp. 51_B | reverse complement strand
ATTGATAACGCCGGTGAAGCTGATTTGACCGCTGCCGCCCTTGACAGCTTTGGCCGCTTCTTCTTCAGCCACTGCGCCAGTGGAGGCAGCCAGTACGGAAAGAGTGAGTACTGCGAAAGCGAACTTTTTCATGTTTATATCCGAAGTTATTGTGAAGTGCTGCATTGAAATGCCAGGCCATATTAGGTGTGCGATGGTGGCGGGTCTTTGGGATTTGTCTTAAAGCGATAAAGGTGCGAGCCAGTCAGTAATATGGCAGTGGCGTATTCATATTTGCGGTAATGGTGCAGCGAACCAAATGAGACAATTCTCAAAGTCGTGCGGTCTTTGTCTGGCTAGTATTCGCGGATGCAGAAATTCTCAGTCAACGCAAAGTTTGTGAGCGGGCGTCCTGCTTGAAAGATTATTCAAACTTTCGCTATTAACGACTGATAGAAAGAGGTTCCAGGTTTGTGAACACGCTTCGTA
>NZ_JAFGYW010000315.1:0-469 GCF_017491595.1 Pseudomonas sp. 51_B | reverse complement strand
ACGGTAGCCTGCATCTTCGGACCCGCCAGGCCATCGACCCGACTTTACTCAACGTGTGCAGCAATCGAAGCCTATGGCCATTTTAAACATCCTCGAATTTCCGGACCCGCGTCTGCGCACTATCGCCAAACCAGTGGCTGTAGTGGACGACGAAGTGCGTCAGTTGGTCGACGACATGTTTGAAACAATGTATGAAGCGCCGGGCATCGGCCTCGCCGCGACCCAGGTCAACGTGCACAAACGTATCGTCGTGATGGCCCTATCCGAAGACCGCACCGAGCCACGGGTGTTCATCAACCCCGAGTTCGAATCGCTGACCGACGAGATGGACCAGTACCAGGAAGGCTGCCTCTCGGTACCGGGCTTCTACGAAAACGTCGACCGCCCGCAAAAGGTCAAAATCAAGGCGCTGGACCGCGACGGCAAGCCCTATGAGCTGATCGCCGAAGGCCTGCTCGCGGTGTGCATC
>NZ_JAFGYW010000314.1:0-469 GCF_017491595.1 Pseudomonas sp. 51_B | reverse complement strand
TCGCGCCGATGTATAACGCTGCGCTCGACAAGACGCGCGAGCTCGCCGACAGGCTGCTGACAACGATTCAGGCACACCCACAGGCAACGAAGGTAGTCGTCGCGCTCGCGGGCGGCTTCGCCGCGCTGCTCGCGGTGCTCGGCACGTTCACGATCGTTCTCGCCGGCGTGCTCGGCCCGCTCGCCGTCGTGCGTTTCAGCATGGCGACGCTCGGCATCCAGGGCGGCATCCTGTCGCGCGCGCTCGGCATCGGCGCGGCCGCATGGCGGATGTTCGGCACGGCCGCGATGGGTGCCGGCCGCCTGTTGCTCACGACGCCGATTGGCCTATACGCCGCGGCGTTCGCCGCCGCCGCGCTGCTGATCTACCGCTATTGGGGGCCGATCAAGGCGTTCGTCGGGGGCGCGCTCACGGCGATCGGCGATGCACTGGCGCCGATCGGCGTCGCGCTTCGGGGCGCATTGCAGCC
>NZ_JAFGYW010000313.1:0-470 GCF_017491595.1 Pseudomonas sp. 51_B | reverse complement strand
GGCATTATTCTGTTTTGCGGCCTTCGTCACCCCTGGTGGCGACCCTATTTCTATGACGGCTTTGGCTCTGACACTAACAGTGCTGCAGGAAATAGCGATTCAGATCTGTCGTGTGCATGACAAACGTAAGAAAAAAGAACGTCCGGATTGGCTCGCAACTGATGACGCTGCTGCATCCCCGTTGGAGAGTCCAGATGCAATAACTTCTGATGGAGCTACTACTGAGGGGGAGGAGGTGACGCCTTCACCGCTTGCTGCTCCGACCTCTCTACCAGATAATCAACCGCTTTTATCGACCGATATACAGACCTCCGAATGGACCGACATCGATGTAGATGACGAGGAACCTTCAGATAATGGATCCAATAACGCTTCACACTAGACAAGAAATTCTTGACGCTTTTATGGCGCGTCGTCCCTTTACCCTCGACGAATTTCAGCAGCGCGCAATTGGGCACATTGCGGAGGGA
>NZ_JAFGYW010000312.1:0-469 GCF_017491595.1 Pseudomonas sp. 51_B | reverse complement strand
TTATACGGCAATCCTCGCCCGACGGGGAGGGGTTGCCGACCTGTGAACCTTGAGGATGCACACACTGTGCCGGATCAATCGCAGCGACCCGGGCGAATCATAGCCGAGACCGTGGCATTGATTGGTATCGGTCGGCAAGGGCATTTGCGACAGAATCTGACATGCACATGCATCGGAAACCCCGTGGGAGCGAGCCTGCTCGCGAAAGCGGTCTGTCGGCAGAGAATGATGGCGACTGACACGACCCCTTCGCGAGCAGGCTCGCTCCCACATTGGAATGCATTTCCCTGTGGGAGCGAGCCTGCTCGCGAAAGCGTCAGTCCAAACAACGCGCTACTAACTGAATCACAAGCAAAAAAAACTCCGATCAAGCCGTGACAGGATCGGAGCTGAGGAGGGTACTGTTGAGGAGCTGCCAGGCGAGGGTGACCAAACCTTCGTGAAGCGAGCTGGAGCCAGTGTGCCTAGT
>NZ_JAFGYW010000031.1:0-39923 GCF_017491595.1 Pseudomonas sp. 51_B | reverse complement strand
GCGGCGCCCGACAGGCTGCCGCTTTCGACCACCTTGCAGAACACCTCCATTTCCCCGGATCGACCGTAGTATTCCATTTGTGCCTCCAGCGCAAAGGTGATTGCCAATAAAGCTGTCTAGTGCGCAAAAGGGAGTGATCGTAGCATTCGCGTCATAGATAAGGAGCCTCTCATGCGAATCAATCCCCCTCTTGTGGCACTGGCCATCGGCGCCTTCGGCATCGGTGTCACCGAGTTCGCCCCCATGGGTATGCTGCCCGGTATCGCCGCCGATCTTGGCGTATCCATCCCGGCGGCAGGCCTGTTGGTCAGTGCCTACGCCTTGGGCGTGCTGATCGGTGCCCCCTTGATGACCCTGGCTACCGGCAAAATCCCGCGGCGTTATTTATTGATCGGGCTGATGGCCATTTTCACCCTGGGCAACGTGATGTCGGCGATGGCTACCGACTATCAGAGCCTGCTCTTGGCGCGGGTGGTCACCTCGCTGAACCACGGTGCGTTCTTCGGCGTGGGTTCGGTGGTAGCGGCCAGCGTGGTACCCCCGGACAAGCGCGCAGGCGCAGTGGCGGCCATGTTCATGGGCCTTACCCTGGCGACCATCGGCGGCGTGCCTTTGGCCACCTGGTTTGGCGAACTGCTCGGTTGGCGCACGGCGTTCTGGGGCATTGCCGGCCTTGGCCTGGTAGCGATGGCGTCGCTGTGGTTTGCGCTGCCCGATGTGCCGCTGCCCAAAAGTGCCGGCGTAATGGCCGAAATTCGAGTATTGGGCCGCGGGCCGGTGCTGGCGGCCTTGACGCTCACGGTGGTGGGCTCCAGCGCGATGTTCACTGTGTTCACATACATTGCGCCGATACTGCACAGCCAGGCACAGGCTTCGACGTCCTTCATCACAGCCATGCTGGTGCTGTTCGGCATCGGCCTGACCCTCGGTAATGTGTGGGGCGGCAAGGCGGCGGATCGCTCGGTCGATCGGACCTTGATCGTTTCGCTGCTGGTGCTGATCGCGGTGCTGCTGGTGCTTCCAGCGACGTTTGGGTGGTCGCTGCCCACGGCACTGGCGATTCTGCTCTGGGGCATTGCCAGTTTTGCCTTGGTGCCGCCCCTGCAAATGCGGGTGATGGATGCGGCAAAGGACGCACCCAACCTTGCATCGGCGGTCAACATCGGAGCCTTCAACCTGGGGAACGCGATCGGTGCTGCGCTGGGTGGCGCGGTGATCAACGCCGGGTTGGGGTATTCGGCGGTCGCTTTCGCCGGCGCTTCGATGGCCGCGTTGGGCTTGGTGTTGACCCTGGCCTGGCGCAACCGCCCGGTCGTCCCCGTTGACCAATCGGTACAGCCCTACAGCCCCTCCTGAACCCTTTGCAGGAAGGTGGCCACCATCGGGCGTGAGCGCTGCAGCACGCCAGGGCGGTGACACGTTCGCCTAAGGCGGGCGCGTGCTGGCGATGAGATTACTTGTCGATCCACTGCCTGAGGGCGTATAAACTGCTCCCACTTTTGGCCGGTCGCTTCCTGAACCGGCCGCGGAAACAAGAGAGTCGACATGGGCGCACAGTGGAAAGCCAAGCATAGAGAAACAGCTGCCAACGCCAAAGGCAAGATCATGGGCAAGCTGGCCAAGGAAATTCAGATCGCCGCCAAGTCCGGCGCCGACCCGGACATGAACCCGCGCCTGCGCCTGGCCATCTTCCAGGCCAAGAAAGCCTCGATGACTCGCGAGACCCTTGAGCGCGCGATCAAGAAGGGCGCAGGCCTTGACGGTGAGTCCGTGCAATACCACGCCGTCAGCTATGAAGGTTTCGCCCCGCACCAAGTGCCGCTGATCGTCGAGTGCCTGACCGACAACGTCAACCGCACCGTTGCCCAGATTCGCGTGCTGTTCCGCAAGGGCCAACTGGGGGCCAGTGGTTCGGTAGCGTGGGACTTCAACCACGTTGGCTTGATCGAAGCTACCCCCGAAGGCGACGCCGACCCGGAAATGGCCGCGATCGAAGCCGGGGCCCAGGACTTCGAGGAAGGTGAAGAGGAGGGTTCGACCCTGTTCATCACCGACACCACCGACCTGGATGCGGTGCAGAAAGCGCTGCCAGACCATGGTTTTACCGTGACTTCGGCGAAGATCGGCTATACCCCGAAAAACCCGGTGAGCGCTGCCAGCCTGAGTGCCGAGGCGCTGGCCGAGGTTGAAGCCTTCCTCGAAGCAATCGACGAGAACGAAGACGTGCAGAACGTCTATGTCGGTCTGACGGCTTGATCGCTAGGGCCGCTCAGCGGCCCATTCGCCGGTGAACCCGCCCCCGCAGGAATGACACAAGCTTTGGTTTTGTGCGGCCCTGCCGGTGCGGGTTCACCCGCTAATGGGCCTGTGCTTTTCAGACGGGAGCTTGCATGAACCCGACTTTCGCCACCCTTAGCCTTGCACACCTGCGCACCCTCGACTGCCTCCTGCAGCTCAAGAATCTCAGCCATGCCGCCGAACGCGTGGGGGTCAGCCAATCGGCCCTGAGCCGGCAGTTGGCTCATCTGCGCGAGGCCTTTGACGACCCACTGCTGGTCCGCCAGGGCCGTGGTTATGTGCTCAGCGAACATGCCCAAACCCTGATCGAGCCCCTGCGCCAAGTGCTTGAAGCGCTTCATGCGCTGCGCCAACCTGCCGTCTTTGATCCAGCGCGCTGCGAGCGCCGCTTTTGCCTGGCCGCGTCGGACTACGTGGCCGAACACATGCTACCGCTGCTGGTGGCTGCACTGGAGCAGGAGGCCCCAGGTGTGTCCATCGACTTTCGCACCTGGCAGGCCGGGCAGTACGCCTTGCTTGCCAGCGGTGAAATCGACCTTGCTACCACCCTGTTCGACGAGTCGCCACCGAACCTGCACGGTCGCCTGCTTGGCGAAGACCGAGCGGTATGCCTGATGCGCAAAGATCATCCCCTGGCGGCTCTCGAGCAGCTGGGGCAGGACGATTACTTGGCCTGCAAGCATGTGCGGGTCTCTGGCGGCGGCGACAAGGACAGCTTCATCGATCGCCACCTGCGTTCCCAGGGTTTGCAGCGGCGCATCAGCCTGCAAGTGCCGTTTTTCTCGGCTACGGTGCAGGTGCTCGGCAACAGCCAGGCGCTTGCCACCGTCCCTGAGCACATCGCTCGGCAGTTGTGCCGTTTGCATGGCCTGGCATGGCGACCGTTGGCATTCGTTGAGCATACCCAGCGCTATTGGGTGGTGTGGCATCAGCGCCTACAAGCTTCGGCCGAGCACCGTTGGTTGCGCAACCGAGTGTTCGAGCTGTGGCGGCAGTCGCAGTTCGGCGTGCAGGGCGGTGCTGCGGGTTTGCCATAGCAGCTATGCACGAAGCGGGGTTATTCGCCCAAGCGCAGGGGCCTAGACTGCGAGGTATCGGATAACCCCCCAGGAGTGCACGCGTGACCCCAGAACAATTTCGCCTGTACGGCCATCAACTGATCGACCTGATCGCCGACTATCGCCAGACCGTTGCCCAGCGCCCGGTCATGGCCCAGGTACAGCCAGGCTATCTCAAGGCCCAGTTACCTGCAGGCGCACCCCAGCAGGGCGAGCCCTTCGAAGCGATTCTCGATGACGTCAACCAGTTGCTCATGCCGGGGCTGTCGCACTGGCAGCACCCGGATTTCTACGGTTACTTCCCCTCCAACGGTACGTTGTCGTCAGTACTGGGTGACTTTCTCAGTACTGGCCTCGGCGTGCTGGGCCTGTCGTGGCAATCGAGCCCGGCGCTGAGCGAGCTGGAGGAAACCACCCTCGACTGGCTGCGCCAGCTGCTTGGCCTGACGGCGCAATGGAGTGGGGTGATTCAGGACACTGCCTCCACCAGCACCCTGGTAGCGCTGATCAGCGCACGCGAGCGTGCCACTGACTACGCACTGGTACGCGGCGGTCTGCAGGCCGAGGCCAAGCCGCTGATCGTCTACGTCAGCGCTCATGCCCACAGCTCGGTGGACAAGGCTGCACTGCTGGCAGGCTTTGGTCGTGCCAACATCCGCCTGATCGCCACCGACGATCAGTTCGCCATGCGCCCACAGGCCCTGCAGGCAGCGATCGAACAGGATTTGGCCGCTGGCAACCAGCCCTGTGCGGTGGTTGCTACCACCGGTACCACCACCACTACCGCCCTTGACCCACTGCGCGCGATCGGCGAAATCGCCCAGGCCAGCGGGTTGTGGCTGCATGTGGACTCGGCCATGGCAGGTTCGGCGATGATTCTGCCGGAGTGCCGCTGGATGTGGGACGGCATCGAGCTGGCTGATTCCGTGGTGGTCAATGCGCACAAGTGGCTTGGGGTAGCGTTCGATTGCTCGATCTACTATGTGCGTGATCCTCAGCATTTGATACGAGTAATGAGCACCAACCCCAGCTACCTGCAATCGGCGGTGGATGGTGAGGTGAAAAACTTGCGCGACTGGGGTATCCCACTGGGGCGGCGGTTCCGGGCGCTCAAGCTGTGGTTCATGTTGCGCAGCGAAGGGGTCCAGGCATTGCAGCAGCGGTTACGGCGCGACCTTGACAATGCACGTTGGCTGGCAGAGCAGGTGGGGGCGGCGGCGCAGTGGGAAGTGCTGGCACCTGTGCACTTGCAGACCCTGTGCATTCGTCATCGGCCGGTAGGGATGGAAGGTCAAGCACTGGATGCCCATACCAGGGCGTGGGCAGAGCGCTTGAATGCGTCCGGGCTGGCGTATGTGACGCCGGCAACGCTCGAAGGGCGGTGGATGGTGCGGGTGTCGGTGGGGGCCCTGCCGACCGAGCGCGAGCATGTCGAGCAGCTTTGGCGCAACCTACAGGCGGTGGTTGCAAACTGAAAGTGCCGGGGCCGCATGGCGGCCCCGGCGGTCCATCAGTGGCTTACTGCATGGAAGCTGCCCTTGCGGCTGGCTTCGAAGGTGTCCTTGTCCATTGGCTTGGCGTCTGGATTACCCAGGTCTTCCATCGCCAGGCGATGGGTTTCCGGCGCAATGTAGGCCGCCAGTGCACACACGCAGGTGATGAAGAAGGCCAGGCCACCCACGACCAGCGGGATATTCTCAGAACCCGGTGGCGCCACCAGGGCGAACAGGGCGGGCAGCATGGCAGTGAGCATGGTGCCGATGTTCTGCGCGATGGCCATGGCCGAGACGCGGTAACGGGTCTGGAACAGCTCTGGGTAAAAGCTTGGGAACACCGCGTTGTAGCCTTGGTAGACCATGCCCCACATCAGGATCGAGGTGGCGAATGCCAGCGGCATGTTTTGGATGCTGATTGCGTAGAGGTACACGAAAGCCAACAGGCCAGAGCCCAGGCAACCGGCGATCATGGTCGGGCGACGGCCAATCTTGTCCGACAGGTTGCCTACGAATGGAATCACCAGCACCGCGACGATGTTGCCCACCACCGGGATCCACAGGTATACGCTTTTGTCGAAACCGATGCCGTAGGCCGGTTGCACGGCGTAAGCAGCCCCGAAGATGGTGGCGACCACGGGGATCACGTTCATCAGGGCCATGAACATCACCAGCACCATGTGTTTCCAGCTGTGGCGGAAGGCCTCGCTGATTGGCGATTTGGCAACCTTGGCCTGCTTCTCTTCCTTCACGAACGCTGGGGTTTCGTGCACCTCCTTACGAATGATGAAGCCTGCGATCAGAACAATGGCGCTCATCAGGAACGGGATGCGCCAGCCCCAGTCGTTGAATGCTTCGCTAGGCATGAAGTAGGCCAGTGGCAGGAATACCGCTGCCGCCATCACCTGGCCAGCCTGCACACCCTGCAGGGTGAAGCTTGCGTAGTAGCCACGCCGGCCGAACGGCGCATGCTCCATGATCATCGAACTGGCACCGGAGATCTCCCCGGCCACGGCAAAGCCCTGGACCAGGCGCAGCAACACCAGCAGAGCTGGGGCGAGCATGCCGATGTCGTGGTAGGTCGGCAGCAGGCCGACAGCCATGGTCGAAATACCCATCAGGAACATGCACAGCAGCAGAACGTTCTTGCGCCCGCGGGTGTCACCCCAATGGCCGAGCACGAAGGCGCCGACCGGGCGCGCCAGGTAACCCACGCCATAGGTGGCAAGCGACGCGATGATGGCCATCTTCGGGTCTGTGTTGGGGAAGAAAATCTGCGGGAAGATCAGCGCCGCAGCCTGGGCATAAATGAAGAAGTCGTAGTATTCGAGTGCCGAGCCAATCCAACCGCTGGCGGTCGCTTTCTTGGCTTGAGAGCTGGAGTGAGCCATCGTTGTCTCCGTTGTTCTTGTAGGTCGCCGCACGGCTGGCGTCGCTGGACGCGGCCAACTGGGTGCGTTCGCTTGTCGGGAGTAGGGCGTGGGTTATAGCGCGATTGCTCGCAGCAAGTGTCTGCAACGTGAGAACGAACGAGCAGGTGCGGATCGCAAGGCGATGGAGGTGTGCATAGGTCGGTACCCGGTTTATTGAACTTATTATGTTGTGACGTTGGGCTGGTCTGCGCAGGTTTGCCCAATGGCCCTCTGGGCAGCAGGGGCAGTGGGTGTAGCTGCGTCTGGGTTCATGTTTGCCTAGGCTTGGCAGCGAATCAATTCGCTAAAATCGGTATTGTGCGATAATCGAACGCAAAACTAACCGTTTCGTACAAACAGATTGCCGGACTGACTTTACCTGCGAATAATCAACTGTGCCAGAAACCCTATTGGGCTTCGGCCTGTCGTCTGTTCAACAACAAGGAACTCCCCATGCAGCGTTCGATTGCCACCGTGTCCTTGAGCGGTACTCTGCCGGAAAAGCTCGAAGCCATCGCTGCCGCCGGTTTCGACGGCGTAGAGATCTTCGAGAACGATTTGTTGTACTACGCTGGCAGCCCCCGCGAAGTGCGGCAGATGTGCGCCGACTTAGGCATTGCCATCACCTTGTTTCAGCCGTTTCGTGATTTCGAAGGTTGCCGCCGCGACCGACTGCAGAAGAACATCGACCGGGCCGAACGCAAGTTCGACTTGATGCAGGAACTGGGCACCGACTTGGTACTGGTTTGCAGCAACGTCCAGGCGGACGCCCTGGGGGATGAGCAGATTCTGGTGGATGACCTGCGCCTGCTCGCCGAACACGCTGGCAAACGCGGCCTGCGCATCGGTTACGAAGGCTTGGCCTGGGGCCGCCATGTCAACACCTATCAGCAGGTCTGGAACCTGGTGCGCCAGGCCGACCATTCAGCGCTGGGGGTGATTCTTGACAGCTTTCACACCTTATCGCTTAAAGGCGACCCGGCTGCGATCCGTGACATCCCGGGCGACAAGATCTTCTTCGTGCAAATGGCCGACGCGCCCATTCTGAACATGGACGTGCTGGAGTGGAGCCGCCACTTCCGTAATTTCCCAGGCCAGGGCGAATTGGACTTGGCCGGCTTCCTGGCACCGATTCTGGCAACGGGCTATCGCGGCCCGTTGTCGCTGGAAATCTTCAACGATGGGTTCCGCGCTGCCCCCCCTCGGCAGAATGCCGCTGACGGCCTGCGCTCGCTGCTCTACCTCGAAGAGCAAACCCGCCTGCGCTTAGAGCAGGAGGGCACTACGATCGAGCCGGGCGTGCTGTTCACCCCACCGGCTGCCAGTGCCTATGGCGGTGTGGAGTTCCTCGAATTCGCTGTCGACGAAGCCGTCGGTGCGCGTTTGGGCAGTTGGCTTACCCGGCTGGGCTTCGCCGAAGCCGGCAAGCACCGCAGCAAGGACGTGCGCCTGTTGCGTCAGAACGACATCAACATCGTGCTCAATGCCGAGCCGTACTCCTTTGGTCATAACTTTTTCGAAGCCCACGGCCCCTCGCTGTGCGCTACCGCCCTGCGGGTGAAGGATGAACACGCCGCGCTGCAGCGTGCCACCGATTTTCGCGGCCAGCCATTCCGTGGTCTGGTCGGCCCCAACGAATGTGAAGTGCCGGCCGTGCGTGCGCCTGACGGCAGCCTGATCTACCTGGTGGAGCAGGGCAAGGAGGGGCCTTCGTTGTACGACACGGACTTCCGCCTGGACGCGGCTGCCACTGTCACCGGTGGCCTGCAGCGTATCGACCACATGGCCCTGGCACTGCCGGCCGAGGCGCTGGACAGTTGGGTACTGTTCTACAAGAGCTTGTTCGATTTTGCTGCCGATGACGAAGTTGTCCTGCCAGACCCATACGGCCTGGTCAAAAGCCGCGCTCTGCGCAGCCCCTGCGGTAGCCTGCGGTTGCCGTTGAACATATCGGAAAACCGCAACACCGCCATTGCCCACGCGCTGTCCAGCTATCGTGGCTCGGGGGTGCACCACATCGCTTTCGACTGCGCGGACATCTTCAGCGAGGTGGCGCGGGCTAAGGAGTCTGGTGTACCGCTGTTGGAAATCCCGTTGAACTACTACGACGACCTTGCGGCGCGCTTCGATTTTAACGATGAATTCCTCAGTGAGTTGGCGTATTACAACGTGCTGTACGATCGTGATGCCCAAGGCGGCGAGCTTTTCCACGTCTATACAGAGCCATTCGAGGAGCGCTTCTTCTTCGAAATCATTCAGCGCAAAGGCGGCTATGCCGGATATGGCGCTGCCAACGTGGCGGTACGCCTAGCTGCAATGGCCAAACGTCGCAGCGGGGCTGCGCGCAAGCCGGTGCTCTGACGGCTGATGCGACAAGGCACCGGTGAACCGGTGCCTTGAACCCAATGCTAGGGGAGCGCGACGGCATTGCCGTCTGCGCAAATCAGCGTCGCAACAAGCGGCTGACAAATAGCGTCAGGCCCGCAGCCACGGCCAGTGCCGTCAGTGGCTTCTCCCGGACGAACGCGGATACGTTATCCAGGGCATCGCCATAGCGTTTGGTCACCTCGCCTGACACTTGGCGCGCATCTCCCTGTGCTTCGAGCTCAGGATCTTCCAGCCACTGGCCTGCCGCGCTCTGCGCCTTGCCTGCCACTTTCTCAGCAATCCCTTCGATCTGTTCACGCTTCATGGTCAAGTGATTCCTCTGTTATGAACAATGCATGGTCTGGCAGAGCGTTAGGTCGGCGTTGCTGCGCATTAGTTCAGACAATCACCTTGGCAATAGCCGCTTCCCTGCATCCGCTCACTCACGGATAATCCCTGGTCAATTCCAATAATCATTCCCGTGAGCCTCCATGACCGACCCCGTAGCCCCCCTCAGCCCGCCTGAACCCTCGGCTACGCGCCAACCGCGCAAGAACAACCCCGAGAAAACCCGTGAGGACATCCTCCAGGCCGCCATCAACGAATTCGTCCAGCAAGGCCTGGCCGGTGCACGCGTAGACGCTATCGCTGAGCGTACGGCCACCTCCAAGCGCATGATCTACTACTACTTCGGTAGCAAAGAGCAGCTGTATGTCGAATGCCTGGTAAAGCTCTACGGCGACATCCGCAAGACCGAGCAGAATCTGGAGCTGGAATCGCTGCCGGCCGAGCAGGCAATCCGCCGGCTGGCCGAGTTCACCTTCGATCACCATGACCGCAATGTCGATTTCGTGCGCATCGTCAGCACCGAAAACATTCACTACGGTGAGTACGTCAAGAAGTCCCCGGCCATCCGGGAGATGAGCAGCCTGGTGTTGCAAGCCCTGGGTAGCACCCTGGCGCGTGGTGTGGAGGAGGGGGTGTTTCGCCCCGGCATCGAGGTCATCGACCTGCACATGCTGATGAGCGCTTTCTGTTTCTATCGGGTGTCCAACCGGCATACCTTCGGTGACATCTTTCAGATCGACCTGGCCGACGAGCAAGTCAAACAGCGTCACAGGCAAATGATCTGCGACGCTGTTCTGAGTTATATCCGGGCTTGAAGCGCCTTATTCGCCCAACCGCTGCTCCCGTGAAGGTGGGTAGCCGAAGTAGGCGGCGTAGCACTTGCTGAAATGCGATACCGAGACGAAACCGCAGGCCACCGCTACCTCCATCACCGACAGGTCGGAATACTGCAGCAGGCGGCGGCTTTTGGTAATGCGCAGCTCCATGTAGTAGCGCCGCGGCGAGGTGCCAAGCTGTGCTTGGAACAGGCGGTCGATTTGCCGGCGCGAGCGGCCGCTGTAGGCAGCCAGCTGATCGAGGCTCAGGGTCTCTTCGAGGTTGTTTTCCATCAGCTCGACGATGGTGCGCAGGTGCAGGCTCATGGATTTTTTCGCCCCGGGCCCTACCTGGCGATAGCGGGCACCAGAGAACGAGAGAATTTCTTCCACGCCTTCGGCCAGCCCGTCGCCGTAAAGGCGACGCACCAGGCCGAGCATCAGCTCCATGGCACCATTGGGGCTGGCAGCACTGAGACGGTCGCGGTCCAAGGTGAAGCTGGCCGGGGTAATGCGGGTTTGCGGGCTGCGTTCGGCTAGGCTGGCGCGCTGTTCTGGGTGAACGCTGCAGCCGTAGTCGTCGAGCACGCCAGCGCGGCCGAGGAACCAAGAGCCATTCCACAAGCCGCCCAAGGCCATACCGTGGGCGGCGGCATCGCTGAGCAGGCGGTCGAGCTCGGGGTACTTGAGGGGGGTGCGCAGGCCACCGCAGACGATCAGCAAGTCAAGTTCCTTGAGTTCGTTCAAGGTCAACTCATTGGCCACCAATTCCAGGCCCAGGTCGCTCAATACCCGATCACCCGTCAGGGACAGCGGAGTGAACTGGAAGCTGTCAGCACGCAGCAAGTTGGCGGTGACCAGCACGTCCAGTGCCACGGTGAAACTGGCCATCGAGAAGTGCTCAAGCAGGATGAAGTCGACGCGGTAGGGCGCTTGCGCAGAACCGCCGCTGGCTTTGAGCCGCAGCATGTTACTGGTGCTGGTCTTCTTGCTGAACTGACGTGGGGTAGGCACTCTAGGCTCCGCTTCCTGGCTTGCCGGCAAAGTGTGGCTGCAGCCTTCGCGAAAGACAATCGCCTGGGTGGGCTTGGTGTATTGAAGGTCGTATTGAGGCAAGTCAGCTATGCTGACGCTATCGCTTTGGAGAATCTCGATGAAGTACCCCGCTGCCTTGTTGTTAGCGCTAATGCCGCTGCTGGCCAACGCCCTGGAGCCCGGCACCCGATTGGCGCCTTGGACCTTGCTCGACCAATATGACCAGCCGTACAGCCTCAATGCCAGCACGCATGTGTTGCTGGTGGCCCAGGACATGGATGGCGCGAAACTGGTCAAAGCGGCCCTGGCCGAAACACCCAAGGGCTACCTGGAATCGCGCGACGCCGTGTTCGTGGCAGACATCCAACGGATGCCAGCGCTGATTAGCAAGCTGTTCGCTGTCCCGGCGATGCGCGATTACAGCTATCGGGTCATGCTCGACCGCGATGGGCGAGTGGCCAGCCGTTACGATGTGCCCGCCGGGCATGTGTTGTGGTTGCAGTTGAAAGACGGGGTGTTGGTGCGTCAGCAGGCCTTCGCTGAGGCTCAGGCACTCAAGGCGGCCATGGCCGATTCGCCTGCGCACTGAGGTGGACTGCACTATGGCCCACTAGAATTGAAATGAACCCTCAGGTCTGTCAGCGGCCCAATTTGTACATGCCAACAGGAGAGTGCTCATGGAAATCGGAACGGTCTGGATCATTGTCGCGGTGTTGGTCATCCTGCTGGAGATCATGGCCATCTGGCATATCATCGGCAGCGACCGGCGCGCTGAGCGCAAGATGCTGTGGGTCGTATTCGTTGTTTACGCACCGTTCCCAGGACTGTTGTTCTGGGCCTGGCGTGGGCCGCGTGCCGTCAAGGGCAGGTCGGTGCTGGAAGAGAAATGACCCGGCGGCCTCAGACGCTGGCGCCTGAGGCCCAGGCGCTTATTCGGGGCTGATGCTGATGTTTATGGCTGGGGCCAGGCCGCTCACCAGCAAGCTGCCGGCGAAGCCGACTGTCTTGTGTACCTCCAATGTTTTGAACGCGTCTCGAATGTAGGCGCGTACCAACCGTCCCGCTTCCTTGCGTTTCTCTTCAAGGGTGCCTGGGCCCAGGTCCAGCTCACCCAGGAGCGTCGTTTCGATTTTGTCCGTGGTTTTCCAGCCCATCTGCTCGCGCAAGTAGGTGCGGGTGCTGGCGGCGTCGCTCTCGTAACGACTATCGATTGGGCTGACCGTATAAGAGAGTTGGAACGCGTGGGGCTTGCTCATGGCTTCTCCTTCGGGGTAGCGGCACTGTGCTGCAGTGCACGGCTGCGTGCCGGGAATGGCAATTTAGCGAAGCACATGGCGTATTCCTACATACAAGGTGTTGAGTGCAATTGGCCCTATGTAGAAAGCTCCTACAGTGCGAGTAGCGGCCGGAAAAGCCTTACAATGCTCAATTTGACCGAGCTGCTTTCTTCATGCTGCCCATCGAACTGCAACGCACCACGGCCGATCAGGCTGATCTGATTCGCAATCTCTATCAGTTCTATGCCTATGAGTCTTCCGATTGGGAGCAGGAAGACGTGGAGGTCGATGGCCGCTTTTACATCCATGAAGACCATCTCGTACGCTACTGGCAATCCCCTGGCTGGAGTGCCAGCCTAATCCTGGTCGATGGGTTCATCGCAGGCTTCGTGCTGGTGGAGCGCAGCGAACTGCCCGGCATCGATGCCATGGAGCTTGCGGATTTGTTCATCCTCAAGCGCTATCGACGTCAGGGCATAGGCCGGGCCGTAGCCATCGAACTGCTCACGCAACCTGGTGACTGGCTGTTGCGCTGCCACGCTTTGGACACTGGCGCGGTTGCGTTTTGCAACGCTGTGGTGAGCGACTTGCACCGGCCTGCGCAGCGGATATTCCCAGGCGATGACCCCCAGTTGGTGACTTACCAGATAACGTCCGTTTTGCACTGATTAAAGGTGAATCAGCCAGTTTTTGTGAAACGCTTCACAAAATTTCCGGCCAAGGCATAATGCCATCACTCTTTCACAACTTCTGGCCGAGCTGGCCCGTGTTTCATTCGAGCATGATGCACGCTCAGGTAAATTACATGTCGTTAGCCGCCAACCCCGACATCATGTACCGGCTGTTGATTCAGAGCGTGGTGGACTATGCCATCTACATGCTCACCCCGGACGGGGTAGTGGCCAACTGGAACCCTGGCGCTCAGCGAGCCAAGGGCTATCGTGCCGAAGAAATCGTCGGCAAGCATTATTCGCTGTTCTACAGCGAAGCCGACCGCTGCGCAGGCTTGCCCGAGCAGAATCTCGAACAGGCTCGCAACATCGGCCGGTTTGAAGAGATCGGTACCCGCCTGCGCAAGGACGGCACAGTCTTTCACGCCCATGTGGTGATTGAGGCAGTGCGGGACGATCAAGGCCAACTGGTAGGCTTCGCCAAAGTCACGCGTGACATTTCCGAACGCCGCCAGCAGGAGCTGGAATTGCTGCAGGCCAAGGAGCTTGCCGAGCAGTACAGCCAGGAAATGGCCAATCTGTCGCAGTTCCTGGACTCGGTCATCGCCAACATTCCCGCCAGCGTCATCGTTCAGGACCTGCAAAGCCAGCGCATCCTGCTCGCCAATCAGCAGGCCGAGCAGCTGTTCGGACAACCTGGCAAGCCCATGATCGGCCATACGCCCAGGGAATGCCTGGCACCTGCCGTAGCGGCCTATCTGGAAACTCAGCTCAGCCGGGGGGCGCGCAGCGGCAAAGGCTTCGCCGCCCAAACCCTAGTCGATACCGCCGGTGGCTCGCGCACGCTTCGCAGCCGTGCTTTGCTCAGCCAGAAATGCGAGGGCCAGGCCGATTACGTGCTGTTCGTGGCCGAAGACGCCACTGAGCAACTGGCCGCCCACGCCCAGATCCATCACATGGCCCACCACGATGCCCTCACCGGCTTGCCCAACCGAACACTGTTTCACGAGCGCCTCAAGCAGGCGCTGGCCCGGGGGCGGGATAACCAACAACTGACCGCCACACTGTGCCTGGACCTGGACAACTTCAAGAACATCAATGACTCCCTCGGCCATGGTTACGGCGACAAACTGCTGCGAGCCCTGGGCAAGCGGCTGCGCAGCGAGCTACGCGAGGACGATACGCTGGCCCGGCTTGGCGGTGACGAGTTTGCCGTGGTGCTGGCCCAACTTGACAGCCGCGACGCTGCCTGCGCGACCGCCAAGCGCCTGATCGAGGCGATGAGGCCGCCCTTTCATATCGAAGGGCATCAGTTTTCCGTGGGCCTGAGCATCGGCATCGCCCTGGCTCCCGAAGACAATGAAAACGGCGAACAACTGCTGGGCTACGCCGACATGGCCTTGTACGAGGCCAAGCGCAACGGCCGCAATCGCTACGAGTGCTTCCATTTGGAACTGGACGTCGCCGCACGCCAGCGCCGGCTGGTGGAAACCGACCTGCGTACCGCTCTGCACCTGGGGCAGTTGCAATTGCACTACCAACCCGTGGTGGATCAGCAGACCAATGCTGTGACCGGCTATGAGGCTCTGTTGCGCTGGCAGCATCCAAGCCGTGGGATGGTCATGCCCTTGGATTTCATTCCCATCGCCGAAGAAACCGGATTGATTCATGAACTGGGTACGCGGGCACTGAACCTGGCTTGCCAGGAAGCCGCCAGTTGGGGCACTGAACAGACGGTTTCGGTCAACCTCTCGCCGGTGCAGTTCAAGAATGCCAATCTGGTTCATACCGTGGCGTTGGCCCTGGCGGACTCGGGGCTGGCGCCGCAGCGCCTGGAGCTGGAAATCACCGAGTCGGTGCTACTGGGCAACAGCGAGGAAAACGTGCGCACTCTGCGTGCCTTGAAGGACTTGGGTGTTTCCATTTCACTGGATGATTTCGGCACAGGCTATTCCTCGCTGGGTTACCTGCGCTCGTTCCCGTTCGACCGCATCAAGATCGATAAGTCGTTCGTCCACGATATGTGCGACAGCCGCGAGGCAATGTCGATCGTGCGCGCCATCACCGAACTGTCCAATAGCCTGATGATTAAGACCACAGCCGAAGGCGTAGAGTCGCAGGAGCAGATGCAGCGGCTGCGAGCTGAAGGCTGCTCGCACCTGCAGGGTTACCTGTACGGGCGCCCGGTGCCGGCTAGCGAGCGCCTGAAACAGGTCAGCCTATAGTGCCAGCGCTGGTCCCCTGGCGGCGTTGCAGCCTTCAGCTATTCCAGTCGGGCGCGAAGTCCGGGCTGACCAAGCGCTGATCTTTGGCCAACCCTGCAATCAGTGCCCGGTCGGCATCATCAAGCTGCACCTGCAGCGCCGCCAGGTTGGCCAGCTGGTTTTCCCGAGTGCTGGCTTTGGGGATCACCGCGACCCCGTCCTGGTCCAACAGCCACTTCAGTGCGACCTGGCTGGGCAGCACGCCATGCTTGCTGGCGATCTCTTGAATGGCCGACTGCTGCGCCGCGTGGCCGCGAGCCAGCGGCGAGTAAGCCGTCAGCGCCAGGTCATGCTGGCGTGCATAATCGAGCATTGGCTTCTGGCTGAGCAGTACATGGTATTCGACCTGGATCGCCGAAAGCGGCGCGCCGAGCTCCTCGATTACCCGGCGTAGCAGGCCGAGCGGAAAGTTGGCCACGCCAATGCTGCGTGCCTTACCTTCTTCACGCAGGGCCACCAGGGTTTCGATACTCCGGGCCAGGTCCCAGTCCTTGCCAGGCCAGTGGATATGGAACAGGTCGACCTGCTCAGTGCCCAGCGCGCGCAGGCTGTCTTCCAGCGACTGGCGCATGGCCTTGGGTGCCAGGCGATCCCACCAGACCTTGGTGGTCAGGTGTATCTGCTCGCGCGGCACGCTGCTTGCGCGCAGCGCCTGGCCAACGGCCGCCTCGTTGTCGTAGGCAGTGGCCGTATCGATATGGCGGTAGCCCAGCTCCAGTGCCTGCTGCACAGCGCGGCTGCAGGCATCACCGGTCATCGGCCAGGTGCCCAGGCCGATGCAGGGCATGTCAAGGCCGTTGGTGGTTGTAAGCCGTTGCATGAAAACTCCTTGTTAGCGGTCGAAGGTCCGCGATCGATGGTGCGCGCTCTGGCCGTCAGGGGCCATGCCGGCGAGGCAGAAAGTGGTCGATCAGCGAACGTATTGCTGCACCCACCCTGCAAAGCGTTGAAATGAACTTCCTCACGTTGTCGTATCTCTTCTAGAATCCGTGCTGTCGCAGCTTCCCTTGGCGCAGCATTGAGCCGCGCCGCCGTCGAGTACGCCATGAGTTCCAGCACACCGCTGTCCGGAGTCAACCAACCCCTGCGTGGCATCGCCCTGGTGGTGGTGGCGACGTTCCTGTTCGCCAGCCACGATGCCCTGTCCAAGTTCCTCGGCGGGCTGTACCCGATCGTCATGGTGGTGTGGGCACGTTATGTGGTGCATACGCTGCTGATGGCCGGGATCTTCCTGCCCAAATCAGGCCTCAATGTGCTGCGTACCCGCCGGCCAGTGCTGCAAACATTGCGTGCGCTGAGCCTGCTGAGCACCAGCCTGCTGTTCACCACAGGCCTGCAGTACCTGCCATTGGCCGAGGCCACCTCGGTCAACTTCCTTGCGCCTGTGCTGGTTACAGCGCTGTCGGCTCCGCTGCTCAAGGAGCGGGTCACCGTTGGCCAGTGGGTGGCCGTGGTGCTGGGCTTCATTGGCGTATTGGTGGTTGTCCACCCCGGTGGCGCGATGTTCACCCCAGCCATTTTGTACCCGTTCGGCTCGGCCCTCGGGTTTTGCTTCTACCAATTGCTCACGCGCATTCTGGCGGCCCACGACAGCCCCACCACCAGTAACTTTTACGCCGGGTTGTGCAACACCTTGGTGATGAGTGCGCTGGTGCCGTTTTTCTGGGAAGTGCCGCGCTGGGACCACGCGCTGCTGATGCTTGCCTTGGGAGGCTTTGGCATGAGCGCCCACCTGTTACTGACTCAGGCGTTCCGCCACGCCGCCCCGGCGCTGCTGGCGCCGTTCAGCTACTGTCAGATCGTTTTCGCAGGCTTGCTGGGGCTGCTGATCTACCGCCAGATGCCCGATAGCGCGAGCCTGCTGGGTATCGCCATCATCTGCCTCAGCGGCCTGGGCGCAGCCTGGATGCAGCGCAAGCGCTAAACTGGCCGATGCCACTGGGGCGACCGTTCATGCAAACATCGAAGGTGCCTGCCATGTCTGAATACACGCTGCATTGCTTCGCCGAGTCCGGTAATGCCTACAAGGTTGCGCTGATGCTCGAACTCACCGGCCAAGACTGGCAGCCGGTGTTCGTCGACTTCTTTCACGGCCAGACACGTGATAGCCAATGGCGCGAAACGTTGAACGAACAGGGCGAGGTGCCGGTGCTTGAGCATGCTGGGCAGCGCCTTACCCAGTCGGCGCTGATTCTCGATTACCTCGCCGAGCGCACGGGGCAGTACGCCCCAGGTGACGAAGATGAGCGGCGTGAAATCTGGCGCTGGATGCTGTTCGACAACCACAAGTTCACCAGCTACTACGCCATGCTGCGTTTTCTGCTGTGCCTGAAGCAGACCGGCGAGACCGAAGTGACCGGTTTTTTGCGCGAGCGTGCCAAGGCGGCTTATCGGGTTGTCGATGCGCACCTGGCCAACACGCCGTTCATGGTCGGCAGGCGGCTTACCATCGCCGACCTGTCGCTGGCTGGGTATGTGTTCATGCCCGAAGATACCGGCATCGTGCTTAGCGAATTTAGCCATATCGAAGCCTGGAAGCAGCGGCTTCGTGCGTTACCAGGTTGGAAGCACCCCTATGACCTGATGCCGCGCACCGCTTCATAGGGGTAACGCGCCAATTGCAGGTCGGATAGATACAAAAGTGCCCTTGTCGGTTCTGTTGCAATGCTTTCCAGGCGGCCGGCCTGAACAGCGTGCTCACAACGACAAGGAACACCGACCATGCAAATGCCCCATACCCTGAAAATCCGTAATGGCGACAAGGTCAAGCCGACCTTCTCTGTACAGGAGTACGCCGCCCGTCATGCCCGGCTGCGGGCCTACATGGCAGAGCAGGACATCGAAGCGGCCATCTTCACCTCGTACCACAACGTCAATTACTACAGCGATTTCCTCTACTGCTCCTTCGGTCGCCCCTATGCACTCGTGGTCACCCAGGACAAGGTCGTCTCGATCAGCGCCAATATCGACGGTGGCCAGCCTTGGCGGCGCACGGTGGGCACCGACAACATCGTGTATACAGACTGGCAGCGCGATAACTACTTCGTAGCCATCCAGCAAGCTCTGCCACTGGCCTCGCGCATCGGCGTTGAATACGACCACCTCAACCTGCAAAACCACGCCAAACTTGCGGCCTGCTACCCCAAGGCCGAACTGCTGGACATCGGCGTGCCGTGCATGCGCATGCGCATGATCAAATCGGCCGAGGAGCAGGCACTGATCCGTCACGGCGCACGGGTCGCCGACATCGGAGGAGCGGCGGTGGTCGAAGCGCTGCGCGATCAGGTGCCAGAACATGAAGTGGCTCTGCATGCTACCCAGGCGATGGTCCGCGAAATCGCTCGCAGCTTTCCCGACGCTGAGCTGATGGATACCTGGACATGGTTCCAATCAGGGCTCAACACCGACGGTGCGCATAACCCGGTGACCAGCCGCAAAGTCAATAAAGGTGACATTCTCAGCCTCAATTGCTTCCCGATGATTGCCGGCTACTACACAGCGCTGGAGCGCACCCTGTTTCTCGACCATTGCCCCGACGATCATCTGCGACTCTGGCAGGCCAACGTCGAGGTCCATGAGGCCGGTCTGAAGCTGGTGCGCCCAGGCATGCGCTGCTGCGACATCGCTCAGCAACTGAACGAAATATTCCTGCGTCACGACCTGCTGCAGTACCGCACCTTCGGCTACGGTCATTCGTTCGGCACGCTCAGCCACTACTACGGCCGCGAGGCCGGGCTGGAACTGCGCGAAGATATCGACACGGTACTGGAGCCGGGCATGGTGGTGTCGATCGAACCCATGATCATGTTGCCCGAGGGGCGGCCAGGGGCGGGTGGCTACCGCGAGCATGACATCCTGATCGTCAATGAACAGGGGGCTGAGAACATCACCCAGTTCCCATACGGGCCGGAGCACAACATCATCCGCAAGTAAACCGCGGCCTGGCCCCTTCGCCATCACTGCGGCGAAGAGGCCTGCTGGCACCACAACAATAATGACCGTATGACCCCAACACCCTGCCTCCAATTAGAACAATCAGAGGGTAACCCGTCATGTCCAGCACCACGCTCAATATCCCCACCCTCGACGGCGCTGCAGCCGGCGCCGAACGCCAGGCATTGCGCAAGGCCGCGCGAGCCAGCTTCATGGGTAATTTCGTCGAATGGTTCGACTACGCAGCATACGGATACCTTGCGACCATCATTGCCGCCACCTTCTTCCCCCAGGCCGACAAGACCAGTGGCCTGTTGGCGACCTTTGCGGTGTTTGCCCTGTCATTTCTGGTACGCCCACTGGGCGGAGTAGTCTGGGGCCACTTGGGCGATCGCCATGGACGGCGCAACGCCCTGTCATGGTCGATTCTGATCATGTCACTTTCCACGTTCTGCATCGGCTTGCTGCCCGGCTATGCACAAATCGGCCTGTGGGCGCCGTGCCTGCTGCTAGTGATCCGGTTGGTGCAGGGTTTTTCGGCATCGGGTGAGTATGCCGGCGCAGCGGCATTTCTGGCCGAGTACGCCCCCGCTGGGCGACGCGGGCTCTACACCAGTATCGTGCCGGCCAGTACGGCGGCGGGGCTGCTATTCGGTGCAGCATTCGTCGCAGCACTCCATGAACTGCTCAGTAGCCAGGCCCTGCACAGCTGGGGCTGGCGCCTGCCGTTCCTGCTGGCGGCACCGTTTGGCCTGGTCGGTCGCTACATCCGCATGAACCTGCAGGACACGCCGAAGTTTCTGGAAATGGAGCAGCGCCTGGAGCGCAAGACGGGCATGACTGCCACGCCGATCGGCGTGCTGTTGACCCATCACCGTCGCAGCCTGGCCATCGGCCTGGGCGTCACATGCCTCAATGCCGTTGCGTTCTACCTGCTGCTCAGTTACATGCCAACCTATCTCTCCAGCGAAATGGGTATGAGTGAGCGTGACGCGTTCATCGCCTCGACGGTATCCCTGGCGACCTACATCGGCCTGATTTTTCTGATGGGGCGGCTGTCCGACCAGTTTGGGCGCAAGACCATGCTGGTGGTGGCTTCACTGCTGTTTCTGGGCTTCACCGTGCCGCTGTTCAAGCTGCTCGATGGCCAGCCGCTGCTGGTGATCCTGGCAATCCAGATCATCTTCGGCGCCATGCTGGCCATGAATGACGGCACCTTGCCGTGCCTGCTCGCCGAGATTTTCCCGACCGCAGTGCGCTTCAGTGGCTTTGCCCTGAGCTTCAACCTGGCCAATGCGCTGTTCGGCGGCACAGCTCCATTCATCGCGACTTGGTTGATCCAGGCCAGTGGCAATAAGCTGGCGCCGGCTGGCTATCTGCTGGCGGCGGCGCTGGTAGCCCTGGTGGCGATGTTGATGTGCAAGGAGACCGCACATTCGCCATTGAAGGATTGATGCCCCAAAGCCGTCAATGCAAAGAGGCCTGGCGCCGCTCGCCCAGTGGCGACAGGCCGAAGAATCGGCTGTAGCTCTTGGAAAAATGCGCCGGTGAACTGAAACCACAAGCCAGCGCCACCTCCCGCACCTGCACATCGCTGTGCAATAGCATCTCCCTTGCCCGTGACAGGCGCAATTGAAGGTAATACTGGCTGGGGGTGCGCTGCAGGTACTTGTGGAACAGTCGCTCTAGCTGGCGCACCGTCACTTCATTGAGGCTGGCCAGTTCTTCCAGCCCCAGCGGCTCCTCAAGGTTCGCTTCCATGATCGCTACCACCTGGCTCAACTTGGGTTGGGCGCTGCCTAGCAAGGTGCGCAGCGGCACCCGTTGGCGCTCGCGCTCCCCTCGCACGCGGTCGCACAGCAGTAGCTCCGCGGCCTTGGCAGCGATGGCCTGGCCGCCTTCCTGGCGGGCCACCAGTTGCAGCATCATGTCCATCGCCGCGACGCCACCGGAGCAGGTGAAGCGGTCGCGGTCAAGCTCGAACAGCTGGCTCGAGATGATGATGCCGGGAAATTGCTCTTGTAGGGTCAGCAAGTCTTCCCAGTGGATGGTGCAGCGGTAGCCAGCGAGCAGATCGGCTTTGGCCAGCAGATAACTACCTGTGCAGATCCCGCCCAGTGGCAAGCGTTGATGGGCCAGTTGCCGTAGCCAGTCGATCAGCGGCCGTGCGCCACTGCGGCTGCGATCAATCGGGTTGGCACCGACCACGAACAGCGCATCGAGCGTTGGCGCCTGGGCAATGCTGTAGTCGGGCAGCACCCGCATGCCGTTGCTGGCCACCACTGGCTCTGCACTGGCGGCAATCAGCACGGTACGGTACAACGGATGACGCGCGGCCAAGTTGGCCATGCGCAGGGTCTCCACAGCCGACGCCAGGCCGATGGTGGTGAAGTTTGGCAACACCAGAAAGCCGAAGGTTCTGGTTGGCGGTAGGGATTGGCCGGTAGCAAGGGGGTGGACCATTGCGATCTTCCTGTGCAAGCTGAGGCGTAGTGGGTCAGGGGGCAGTGGAAAAAACAGGCCTAGTGGATGTCTTGTTATTAAGGGTCGTCGCCGGGCTGATCTTAAACCCCCGCGCAACGGCCAGGAATGGTCCTGACTACAAAAAGGAAGGTGATCGTACGTGAACCCCGAATCCATGCTGGCGGCGCTGCCGGGCTTCGCCATTGCACCCGAGGCGGTCCAGGTGCTGCCCGATGCCGCGGCCTATCGCACCTGCCTGCTCGAGCGCATTGCCTCGGCGACGCGGCGCATCGTCATCGTCGCACTGTACTTGCAGGAGGACGAGGCCGGCCAGGAGGTGCTCGACGCGCTCTACCAGGCCAAAGCGCACCGGCCGCAGTTGCAGGTGATCATCGTGGTCGACTGGTTCCGCGCCCGCCGAGGCTTGCTGGGGGCCGG
Organism: Pseudomonas sp. 51_B; assembly: GCF_017491595.1. Classification (NCBI taxonomy): domain Bacteria; kingdom Pseudomonadati; phylum Pseudomonadota; class Gammaproteobacteria; order Pseudomonadales; family Pseudomonadaceae; genus Pseudomonas; species Pseudomonas sp. 51_B. The sequence goes on along the minus strand of NZ_JAFGYW010000031.1, from coordinate 18,051 downwards.
GCGCCAACCTGGCAATGCAGCCTGGTACCAGGCCCAGCGCCAGTTGCATGGGCTCGACATCGTGATCCATGGCGTACCGGTGCAGACCCGTGAGTTGTTCGGCGTGCTGCACCTCAAAGGCAGCGTGATCGATGACTGCGTGATCTATACCGGTGCCAGCCTCAACAATGTCTACCTGCACCGCTTCGATCGTTATCGGCTTGACCGTTATCATCTGTTCCATTCGCCGGGGCTGGCCGACTCCATGGTCGACCTGGTTCAGCGCCTTTTGCATCATACCGCGACCCCTCGGTTGGACCTCCCAGCGCCCCCGCCTACCCGCAGTCTGCGCGGCGACATACGGCGCCTGCGCGCACGCCTTCGGCGCATGGCGTACGACGCGCCGGCGGCGGTGGCAGGGCAGGGGTTGCGGGTAATCCCATTGCTCGGGGTGGGTCGCGGCAACCCGCTCAACCGCACAATCTGCGCTTTGCTGGCTCAAGCGCATGAGCAGGCGGTCATCAGTACCCCGTATTTCAACCCCCCGCGCGTGGTGATGCGTGAGATCGACCATGCCTTGGACCGTGGCGTGCGTATCGAGCTGATTGTCGGCCACCGTACTGCCAATGACTTCTATATCGCGCCTGGTGAGCCATTCAGTGCCAGCGGCGCTTTGCCTTACCTGTATGAGGATAACCTGCGAGCTTTTGCACGGCGCCGTCACACCGCCGTCGCCAGCGGTCAACTGCAGATACGTATCTGGAACGACCCAGGGCATACCTTTCATGCCAAAGGGGTTTGGATCGACCAGCGTTATTCCCTGTTGACCGGCAACAACCTTAACCCACGCGGGTTCAACCTCGACCTGGAAAACGGCCTGCTGATCGACGATCCCCAGGGACAATGGCGGGTGCCGCGTGCGGTGGAGCTTGAGAGTATCCGCCGGCATGCTCCACAAATCAGTACGGTCGCCGAACTGGGCGAGAAGGCCGAGCACCCCAAGAACGTACGCAAACTCCTGCGCCGCTTACGCTACAGCCGGCTTGAGCCATTGATCAAGCGAATGCTCTGACCGGCGGCGGACACAGGCGGCCCTTTTGCTGGGCTGTGCGAATCCTTGTTGGCAAGCATCCGCTAAGATGAACTTCAGGCCTGGGGCGTTAGGTCGCCAACCAGGCCAGGAAATGCACAGCTTGCAGGGAGCTATTCATTTGCATGCAAAGCGAAGTGTCGCCCCTCTGAAAAGTTCTCTCAAGCGCATACAATCAGCCTTTTCTCGTTAACCAGATAGGCCAATCCGTATATGGCGCTTGATCCACCTACGATGCTGACCATCACCGTTGCCCTGGCCGCTGCTGCGGCGTTCTACCTGGCGATCGAGTGGCGCAGTGTCCGCGAAACTTCACTGCTGTTCTGGAGTGCAGGTTTTGCCACCATCACAGTCGGCTCGACCCTGGCTCTGCTACGCGGGATCGGCCTGCTGCTGATCGGGATCTGGCTCGCCAATGGCTTGCTGGTGGTCGCGCACGCCTGCTTCCTGGCCGGGGTGGTGCGTTTTACCCAAACCCGGCTTTCGCGGGGGTGGCTGCTGATCGTGCTGGTGTGGTTTGGCTTGCTGCTGCTGCCAGTGGGGCCGCAATGGTCGAAAGTCATGCTGACCGTCAACTCGCTGCTGGTGGCACTGTTGACCTTGAAGGCCAGCTGGCTGCTACGGCCCCATGGCAAATCACTGAGTGTGGGAGCGGTGCAGCTGCGTTACGTGCTGCTGTTCCATGGCATGTTCTATGTGGCCAAGGCGATCGTGGCTTTGACGTCCGGTTCGCTGATTGACCTGGCAACCTTTGGCGGCCTGATCATCCAGATTTCGCTGGTGGAAGGGGCAATGGCACTGATGCTGATTGCGCTGTCGATGACCGGCACCGTGCGTTATCGCCGGGAAGAGCGCATTGCCCGATTGGCCGCCCGTGACCCGTTGACAGCGTTGTACAACCGGCGTGCCCTGGAAGTTCGCGCACCGCACCTGTTCAAGGCGGTCAGTCCCACGCACCCAGGTGCGTTGTTGCTGATCGATATCGACAACTTCAAGCTGGTCAACGACCTGCACGGGCATGCCGCTGGCGACCGGCTGTTGATTGCCTTAAGTGAAATGATTCGCGCAGCGCTGCCAGAACGGTCGCTGGCCGCGCGGTTGGGTGGCGATGAATTCGTGATTCTGCTCAGCGATGCCAGCAGCGAAAAAGTGGTGGAGCTGGGCAGCCAATTGCGCGAGCAGTTCCAGACGTTTGCCAGGGAGGGGATGCCGACCCCGCAGGCAGTGACCTTGAGTATTGGCGCCAACCTGTTCGACCAGCCGCCAGCCAGCCTGGCAGCAGTGATCGAGCAGGGGGATGTGGCGTTGTATCAATCCAAGCGCGGGGGGCGTGACAGCATCCGCCTGGTGAATCGTACCTTGGCCGGCTTGTGACAAGCGGGGCCGACGTGCGGCCCCGGCTCCCTCAGGTCACCACCTGATAGCAAGGCACGTAAGCTGCGCCGCCTGGTAGTTTCATGCGGTGCTGGTCGACGAATGCCTGCAACAGGCGGCCGAGCGGCTCGAGTATTGCCGCATCGCCACGGATCTGATACGGCCCGTGCTCTTCGATCAAACGGATCCCCTTGTCCTTCACGTTGCCCGCCACGATGCCGGAAAACGCCCGGCGCAGATTGGCGGCCAACTCGTGGGGGGGCAGATCGCGGCTCAGGGCCAATTCGGCCATGTTGGCGTGGGTTGGATCGAACGGGTGCTGGAAGCCTCCGTCGATTTTCAGCAGCCAGTTGAAGTGGAAGGCATCGTTGCGTTCGCGGCGGAACTGCTTGACCTCTTTGAGCCCTTCGACCATCTGCCGCGCGACCTGCGCCGGGTCATCGATGATGATCTGGTAGTGACGCTGCGCGGCTTCGCCAAGGGTGGCGCCGACGAAGGCATGCAGCTGTTGCAGGAACGGTTCGGCGCTGCGCGGCCCAGTGAGCACCACAGGGAAGGGCAGGTCCTGGTTGTCCGGGTGCATCAGGATGCCGAGCAGGTAGAGGAACTCTTCAGCGGTGCCGGCACCGCCAGGGAAGATAATGATGCCGTGGCCGACACGGACGAAAGCCTCAAGGCGCTTTTCGATGTCCGGCAGGATCACCAGTTCGTTGACGATAGGGTTCGGCGCCTCGGCAGCGATGATGCCGGGCTCGGTCAGGCCTAGGTAACGGCTGCCGTGCATGCGCTGCTTGGCATGGGCGATGGTGGCGCCTTTCATCGGGCCCTTCATCACGCCCGGGCCACAGCCTGTGCAGATGTCCAGCTTGCGCAGGCCCAGCTCATGGCCGACCTTTTTGGTGTATTGATACTCCTCGCTGCTGATCGAGTGGCCACCCCAGCACACGACCATTTTGGGTTCCACACCCGGACGCAGGGTACGGGCGTTGCGCAGCAAATGGAAAACGTAATCGGTGATCCCCTGGGAGCTTTCCAGGTCGATGCGCTGGCTGGCCAGTTCGCTTTCGGTGTAAACGATGTCGCGCAGGGCGCTGAACAGCATTTCTCGGGTACTGGCGATCATTTCGCCATCGACGAACGCATCGGCTGGCGCGTTCAGCAGTTCAAGGCGTACGCCCCGGTCTTGCTGGTGGATACGGACTTCGAAGTCCTTGTAAGCCTCAAGGATGGTCTTGGCATTGTCGACATGGGCGCCGGTATTGAGAATGGCCAGGGCGCACTGGCGGAACAAGGTGTAGAGCGTACCGCTACCGGCTTCACTCAATTGTTGGACTTCACGTTGCGACAGCGTCTCCAGGCTGCCTTTGGGGCTGACGGATGCATTGATGACGTGGCGTTGAGGCATCTAAGTCGTTCCTGTGCAGGTAAAAACATCCTTGTAAGACAACACCATACCGATCATTGCACGTCAACCTAAAAGGCGTTGTACGGCCAAAGTGATTGCCAGGCCACCCGCGACGAGCCATACGTTGAGCAGTGCGCCAGTGACCAGTGCTTTGGGGCCTGCCTGACGGATCTGGCTCCAGCGCGTCTGAATCCCGAGGGCGGTCATGGCCATGGTCAGGGCGAATGTGTCCAGGCTATTGACTGCTTGGGTCACACTGCCCGGTAGTACCTGCAGCGAGTTCACCACAACCAGGGCGAGGAAGCCGAAGGCGAACCAGGGCAGGGTGATGGGACCATTGCCTTGGGCAAGGCCCGGCCGGCGTGAGCGGCTGACCCAGATACCCACCACCAGCAGCACCGGCACCAACAGCATTACTCGGGTCATCTTGACGATGGTCGCAATGTGCGTGGCTTCAGGGCTGACGTTGCTGGCCGCGCCCACGACTTGAGCCACTTCGTGCACGGTGCCGCCGAGGAACAGGCCGGCGCCTAGTGTGTCCAGCGGCAGCCAGCCAGCGTTGATCGCCCATGGCAAAAGGAACATCGACAACGTACCGAACAACACCACGCTGCCCACTGCCATGGCACTTTTGTGAGGAGCACTGCGAAGCGCCGATTCGAACGCGAGCACTGCCGCAGCACCGCATATCGCACTGCCGGCTGCAGTCAGCAACGCGGTGTCGCGGTCCAGCTTCATCAGCTTGGTGCCGCACCACCAGCCGATCAACAGCGTGCTGCTGACCACCAGCAGAGAAACGCACAGCCCAGCCCAGCCGACCTCGGCAATTTCTTGCAAGCTCACGCGCAGGCCAAAGAAGGCTACGGCGATGCGTAGCAACTGGCGTGCGGAAAAGTTGACGCCGGCCGCCCAACCTGCGGGTACGGCGTCGCGCAGAACGTTGCCGTACAGGGCGCCGGCCACTATCCCGACAATCAAGGGGCTGATGCCGAGGCTGGCAATGCTGGGCAGGGCTGCCAACTGGGTGACTGCCAGCGCAAACAATGCAACGAACAGAATGCCGTTGAGCCGCCCTCGGGGGGAATGGGTGGGCGCCAACGGGGAGTTAGAAGAAACCGTGGCCATGTTAGGACCTCTGGAAGGATTACGACATGGCCTAGATTATTCCGGTTATAAGCTTATAAAAAATCGTGATTTAGGATGGCAAATATCCGACTAGCTGATATTTTAGGGGTATGAGCCCAGAGCAGCTGATAACGTTCGCAACCGTCGCCGAGCATGGCAATATCAGCCATGCCGCTTTGGCGTTGCATTTGTCGCAACCTGCGGTTTCCGGCCAGCTCAAATTGCTCCAGGAAGACTTCGGCGAGCCGCTGTATCAGCGTGCCGGCCGTGGCGTGCGCCTGACCGCGGCCGGCGAGCAATTGCTGGCCCATGCGCAGCGGCTTCGGGAAACCTTCCGCCAAGCCCAGGCTTTGGCTGAAGCAATGCGTGGGTTGGAACGCGGCACGCTGCGCATTGGTGCCAGTACCACGCCGGCCAGCTACCTGTTGCCCTACCTGATCGCAGACTTCCATGCGCGCTACCCCGATGTGCTGGTCAGCACGACCCACGGCAATACGGCAGAAATCGTCGCGGCACTGCACAGTGTCGACATCGCCTTGATAGAAGGCCCGCCTGGGCAAGACTTGCCCGTGGGCACGGGCGTCACTCCGTGGCAGCAGGATGAAATCGTGGCGATCGTTCCCGGCGGCCATCCGCTTGCGGACGAAACCGAACAGTCCCTCACGGCGCTGGGCGCTTACCCTTTGGTGCTTCGCGAAAGTGGCTCCGGGGTGCGTCAGATCGTTGAACGGGCATTCGCCCGGCAAGGCATCGCCGTGCGTGTGGCGCTGGAGATCGCGGGTGTGGAGGGGGTGAAGGAGGCCGTCCGGGCTGGCATGGGGATTGGCTTCGTGTCGGCTATGTCGATCCGCCACGAAGATGGCGTATTACGGGCAGTGAGAATCGCGCATGAACCTCTGCTGCGGCGCTTTTCCATTCTTCTACCCCATGCCGCCGCACCCTCCCGCGCAGCGTCACGGTTCATGGAGCTCTGTTTGGGGCAACACTAGGCTGTGATAGCCAAGCGATCAGTGTTGTACCGTTTGGCCGAACTGCTTGACCGCCTCCACCACCTGGCGTGCCCCGCATTGAATTTCCTCGATTACTTTGCCTGCCTTGCCAACCATTTCAACACCAAGGCCGGTCTTGTCCAGGCTGATCTGCATACCCTGGACGGCTTGTTGGGACAGATCATTATTACGCTGTACCACCTCTTTGATTTCCATCGTGGCCTGAGCGGTACGCACTGCCAGGTTGCGTACTTCGTCTGCTACCACAGAAAAACCTCTGCCGTGTTCTCCTGCTCTGGCCGCTTCGATCGCTGCGTTCAAGGCCAGCAGGTTGGTTTGCTCGGCGACTTCGCGAATGGTTTGAATAATCTGGGTGATGACTTCCGATTGCTGGTTCACCGCATGGATACGCTGCGCAGCCTTGGACAGTTCTGCAGCGATTTCCCTCACAGTGGCAATGGTATCGCCGATGATGCGCGCGCCTTGCACTGCGTGGTCATCGGTCCTCCGGGCAACCGCGTAGGCCAGGCTCGCCGCCGCTGACTCTGCTTTTTGCTGATTGACTTGAGCGGTGATGTCGCGGGCAAATTTAACAATCTTGTAGAGCTTGTTTTGCCCATCGAACACCGGGTTGTACGTGGCGCTCAACCAAACGGTAGCGCCCAGCCGATCGATCCGCTCGAAGCGGCCAGAGCAGAATTCGCCTTTGTTCAATTGAGCCCAGAACGTCCTGTAGTCAGCCGAGCCCGAGGCTTCACGGGTGCAGAATAGGCGATGGTGCTTGCCTTTGATGTCTTGCAGTTCATAACGCATGGTCCGCAAGAAGTTCTGATTGGCCTCAAGCACATGACCATCAGGATCGAATGACACCATGGCCATTGATCGGTTGATCGCGTCCATGGTGCTGTGCTGCTCTTGTTCAAGCTTTACCCGTTCGGTGATCGGGTGGGCCAGCATGATGATGCGTTCCACGCGCCCGTCGGCGCCATGGACAGGGTTGTAACTCGCCTCTAGCCACAGAGTGGTTCGATCTTTACTGCGCAACATCACGCGATTCGAAACAGGCGTACCCTGGCGCAGCCTTGGCAAAAGATCGACACTGGTACACGAGGTCGTCGACTCATGTGCTTCAAGCACGTTGTGGTGCTTGCCGATGATATCTTCCAGGTTGTAGCCAAGCGCATGCAGGAGGTTTTGGTTGGCAGCGAGTATCAAGGCATTTGGCGTCAACTCCAGCATCATGTTGGATAGATCCAGCGCGCGTTCCCTCGCTTGCTTGCTTTTCAATGCCAAAGATAAGTTTTCAAGATCGAGTTTAAGTCGTTTATTGAACATAGGCTGGCCCGATATCGGTGCGCACGAGGGATGAAGGCATTGGGTTATGAAAAGCCAAGTCTGGCGAGCGCTGCTAAGGCCAATGGACGGCGGGAAGGCCTTCGTAAGCTGGGCGAGCGAAAAGAAAGCCTTGGAACAGGTTGATACCAAGCGCTTGCAGGGTGACGAGTTCTTCGAAGGTCTCGACCCCTTCGGCGATGACCTCGATGCCTAACTCGCGGGACATTGTGACGATCCCTGAGGTTATGACTTGCTTGGGTCTGCTCTGGCCTATACCTCGGATCAGGTCCATGTCGATTTTGATGATATCTGGCTGAAAATCCGCGAGCAGGTTCAGGCCGGCATAGCCGGCGCCAAAGTCATCGATAGCAGTCTTGAAGCCTTGTTTTTTATAACTGCTCAAGATTTTCTTGATATGAGATCTGTCGGTGATGCTCTCACTCTCGGTGACTTCGAAAATCATCTTTTCAATGGGGAACTGGTACTTTTCAGCCGCTTGAAGCGTTGTCCGTATGCACGCTTGCGGCTGGTAGACGGCGTTGGGCAGAAAATTGATGCTGAGAAATGCTTGGATGCCGTTCTGTGCGGCCAGTTCGACGGATTTGACGCGGCAGGCCTGATCGAAGCTGTACCTGTTCAGATCATTCACTTGGCTCAAGACGGCTTGAGCACCTGCTCCGTCTATGCCGCGCACCAACGATTCGTAACCGAAGATGCTGTGATCCCGCGTGTTCACGATTGGCTGGAACGCCATCGTGAAGTCGAAGTCCATAGCTTTATTGTCCCTGCAGTTGCGGCAACCGGAAGGCTGTTGAAGCGTATGGGGTATCAGTTGCATAGGTAATCTTGCACCTCGTGGGTTGACGGCAGTGTGAAGGCTCCGTGCCAATTCCGGAGGTGCGTACACGCTCAGTGGGAACAGTATTGCTCCAATACTTGTACAAAGGAAGTGGGTTGTACAAGTATTTTGCATATTTATCGTGCTGAAATGGCCATTTCATGTGGCGATAGTGCCAATCTGTACAAATTTGTTCGTCATTGCTTGTGCAAAAAACCGATGTGACAGGCCAGTGAGGTGCTGCAGGGTTGGTTTAGCTTTGGAAGAGTGGCGTGTGCCGTGATAATGGGCACTTCGAAAAGGGCCCTGTCATGCTTAGCATCACCAATCATGTGCATCTGCCAGATGCTGAAATCGAATTGACCTACATCCGCGCGCAAGGGGCGGGCGGGCAGAACGTCAACAAGGTGTCGAGCGCTGTGCATCTGCGCTTTGATATCCGAGCTTCGTCCTTGCCCGAGTTTTACAAGGAGCGACTGCTGGCCTTGCGCGATAGCCGCATCACCGCAGAAGGGGTATTGATCATCAAAGCCCAGCAGTTTCGCACCCAAGAGCAGAACCGCACCGACGCGCTGGCGCGTCTGGCCCAAATGATTCTCGCGGCGGGCGAAATCCAGAAAAAGCGCCGCCCCACCAAACCTACCCTTGGTTCGAAAACCCGTCGCCTAGAAGGCAAGGCCAAGCGCAGCACCATCAAGGCGGGGAGGGGGAAGGTAAAGTTCTAGGGTTATGCCTGCCCTAGCCGGCGACGCGCCGACGTACCCGGCCCCGCAGATCAGTTCACCTTGAACACGTGTTTCATGTAGGCCACGAAGTTCTCATCCCGACACTGTGTCTTGCCAGGGCTGTCGGAAATTTTCGCCACTGGCGCGCCATTGCAGTCGGTCATTTTGATCACGATGTTCATCGGTTCAACACCGGGAATATCGCAGGTCAGGCGTGTGCCAATGCCGAAGCTTACGTTGATACGCGAATGCAGGGCTCGATACAGGCCCAAGGCTTTGGCGAAGTCCAGCCCGTCGGAGAAGATCAGTGTCTTGCTCTTAGGGTCGATCCCCAGCCGTTCGTAATGCGCGATGGCCTTTTCCGCCCACACTAGCGGGTCGCCCGAGTCGTGGCGCAGGCCGTCGAACAACTTGGCGAAGTACAAGTCGAAGTCGCCCAGAAACGCGTCCATGGTGATGCAGTCGGTCAAGGCGATACCCAGCAAGCCCCGGTATTCCCGCACCCAACATTCCAAGGCCGCCACCTGGCTGTCCACCAGGCGCGGGCCCAGTTGTTGGTGGGCCATGAACCACTCGTGGGCCATGGTACCCAGCGGCTTGAGTTCAAGCTCGCGGGCCAAGTGCACGTTGCTGGTGCCGACGAAGCGGCCAGGGAAGTCATGCTTGAGGATGTAGACCACCTCTTCCTGCACGCGGTAGGAAAACCGCCGCCGAGTGCCAAAGTCGGCCAGTTGAAAGCCAGCGAGCTCTTCGTTGCTGGCCTGTGCCTTGAGCCAGTCAAGCTTCTGGTACAACCGCTCACCTACTTGTTCGATGACAACGTCACGGTAACGGATACGGTTACGCACCTCGCTGATGATCGCCAGCAGCGGTATTTCGTAGAGAATCACGTGCAGCCAAGGCCCACGCACACGAATAGCCAACTGCCCAGCGGCGTCGAGGCCGACCTGCACGTAGCGCAGGTTGAAGCGGAATAGGCTGAGGAAGCGCAGGAAGTCCGGCTTGAGGAACGGGATCTTTTCCAGATAGGCCAACTGGTCATGGGTGACTGTCACTTCAGCCAACTGCTCGATCTGATAGCGTATCTCTGCCAGGTATGGCGAGAGGTCTTCGCCATTGCGGCAGCGAAACTCCCATTCCACCTCAGCGTTGGGGTAGTTGTGCAGCACCGCTTGCATCATGGTGATTTTATAGAAGTCGGTGTCCAGGAGGTTCTGGATGATGCGCGGGCCAAAGACGCTTTCACTCATGGGCGGTCTTCCTTGATCAGAGAGAGTTGGTAGTCCAGGGCTGCTTCGTCGCCGCACAGGATCACGCCTTCGGCGGCCAACGAGCCGCACGCGGTGATGGCACCTGCCTGGGTCAGGGCTCGGCAGGCCGGTAGATAGAGCAGCACCTTGAACCCTGCCTGGCGCAGTTGCCGTGCGGTGGTCTTGACGCAATAGTCCAACGCCAGGCCGCCAACGATCACCGCGCCTACACCGTGCACTTTGAGGTACTCGATAACCCCCGTGGAGCGCCGTTCTGCCAGGTCGTGATAACAAGCGCCGTAGGGGTGCAGGTCAGGTTCGACTCCCTTCCAGACGAAGTAGTCGTAGTCGATGGGCGCGGGCAGCCCGGGCAGCAGGTCGAAACCAGGGGTGCCGGGGACGCAATGGCTGACCCAGGTCAGGTCGGCATTATCTAGGCCGAGCGGTTGCAGCATCTGGCCGGGTTCGGCCACCACCCACGCCGCGTTGGCCGGATGGGCGTCCTTGCTACCCAGGCGCAGATCGGCGCGCAGGGCCATCGTGTTGAGGTCCGGGGCGATTTCGTTGCCTTCGGGCACCGGCAACTCCTGGGGGGCATTGGCGGTGAAGCCATTTTGCGCATCCACATCGAAACTGGCGATCTTCATGGCGGGTCTCCTCGCTGGAATGGCTATATAATCCACCTGGTGTTGTAAGTGTGTCAAGTTCTCCTTTTGGTGATGTTCTGGCTTGCCATACTTAGACGCTCTGGTGGATTATTGGCTTGATTGATAAGGAGCTTTGTCGTGAGTACAGTCGAAGTCCTGGCCAGTGTCGATATCGTCGCCCTGCGCTTGGCCCCTGATGCCCAGCATCTGCAAGTGTTGTTGCGCCGTCGGCAGCGCGAACCCCATGCCGGCCAATGGGCCTTGCCTGGCGTCATCGTCAATGGGCGCATTGCCGATACCACCCTGGACGGCGCGGCGCAGCGCGCCTTGTGTGAGAAGGCTCGGGTTGTGCCGTGCCACCTTGAACAAGTGGGGACTGAAGGCAATGCTTTCCGCGATCCGCGTGGGTGGTCGTTGAGTACCTACTACCTCGCGCTGCTCAACCCGCAACAGCAAATTGAAGATGAGCAATTGGCATTTTTCGATCTCGTCAGTGTGATCGAGCGCAAGGTGCTATTGCCGTTCGACCATAACCTACTGGTCGAACGGGTGCGCGAACGCCTGGCATCCAAGACTCTTTACAGCAGTCTGCCGTTGTATCTGCTGGCGCAAAAGTTCACGGTGCTCGATGCAGTAGGGGCGGTGCAGGCGTGTTTGGGGCAGGCGGTGAACAACACGTCGCTGCGCAAACGCCTGGATCGCTTGCGCGAGCTGGGGTGGGTGCGCGATACGGGGGAAAAGAACCAGCCCCGTCTAGGCCGACCGCAGCAGTTGTATGAGCACACGCCGCAAGGCGACCGAGTATTCATGTTCGACCGCAGCCTTCTGCCAGAAGGGGCTTGAAAGAGCGCAGGCTTACTCGTCGCTGTAGTTCATGATCGAAAGCAGGCGAATTGGCACTTTCACCAGTTGCTCCGGCCCATGGGGCGTTTCGCCATCGAATGTTAGGCTGTCCCCGGCCTGCATGCGGTAGAGCTGGTTGCCGTGGCGATAGACCAGTTCACCCTCCAGCAAATGTAGGAACTCGGTACCGGGATGGGCAAAGGTTGGGAATTCCTCGCTGGCGTCATCCATGGTGACCATGTACGCCTCGAAGTTTTTCTTCGGCCCTCTGGCATGGTTGAGCAAATGATAGGTATGGCCTTTCTCGGTGCCGCGGCGCACCACCTCCAGCCCTTCGCCGTCCTTGACCAGCAAGGCATTGCCATCAGGCTGATCATATTGGCTGAACAGCTTGGCCATCGGCATCCCCAGCACGTCGCACAGGCGGCTCAGGGTGTCGAGGCTGGTGGACACTTGCGCATTCTCGATCTTGCTCAGCATGCCCTGGCTGATGCCTGCAATGCGTGCCACGTCGGCAAGCTTGAGCGACTGAGCCTGGCGCTGGCGCTTGATTTGTAAACCCAGGTATTGCTCCAGGCGCAGCCGCGGTTCGGTTTCGGTTGACATCAAATGCCCTGCACGTTTTCAGTTCAAGAATAAATATTTCGCACTGGGAAAGTGCGCGGCTTAGGTAGTCTGCGCGTTTTTTTCCTCAGACGAAAACAAGTTTCCCATAAAGGTGGCAGAAAAACCTGTACTGATTTTGCCCTGGTTTCTGAGGGTCCGAAGCTTCTCCCATAGGGCTTGCAAGGCATCTCAAGAGCGGCCTGAGCCGTGAGTAGGGCGTAGAAGCGCGAGATGGCGTTGAAGCATTGCGATGTTGGCAAGCACATTGCATTCCTGCTGGGAAAGTAAATTTCCCATGCGGAATTAGCGCACCTCAGCCAGGAGTGACCAACCCATGTTGCCAGCAGAAACGCAGCGCACCCTCGATCAGCACGGTATCAAGTACGTGCTGGCGCAGTTCGTCGACATCCACGGATCGGCGAAGACCAAGTCGGTGCCGGTATCGGGCCTGAAAATGGTAGCTGAAGAGGGTGCCGGCTTTGCCGGGTTCGCCATCTGCGGCATGGGCATGGAGCCCCATGGCCCGGACTTCATGGCCCGTGGCGATCTGTCCACGTTGATTCCAGTACCGTGGCAGCCGGGCTATGGCCGCGTGGTCTGCGTCGGACATGTCAATGGCCAGCCCTGGCCCTATGACAGCCGTTACGTGTTGCAGCAACAGGTACAGCGCCTGGCCGACAAGGGCTGGACGCTGAACACCGGGTTGGAGCCGGAGTTCAGCCTGTTCCGCCGGGACGAGGGCGGCAAGCTGCAACTGGTGGATGCCTCCGACAACCTCGATAAGCCTTGCTACGACTACAAAGGCCTTTCGCGTTCGCGATTGTTTCTCGAACGCTTGACCGAGGCGCTACAGCCGGTTGGCTTCGACATTTACCAAATCGACCACGAAGATGCCAACGGCCAATTCGAAATCAATTACACCTACAGCGACGCAATGGAGTCGGCCGACCGCTTCACGTTCTTCCGCATGGCCGCCGGCGAGATCGCCAATGACTTGGGCATGATTTGCTCGTTCATGCCCAAGCCCGACCCCAAGCGCGCTGGCAATGGCATGCACTTCCATTTGTCGTTGGCCAGTAGCAGCAACAAGAACCTGTTCCACGACCCCTCCGACAGCAGCGGCATGGGCCTGTCGAAGCTCGCTTACCACTTCGCCGCTGGCTTGCTGGCCCATGGTCCGGCGCTATGCGCTTTCGCAGCGCCGACGGTCAACTCGTACAAACGCCTGGTGGTGGGTCGCTCGCTTTCCGGCGCCACCTGGGCGCCGGCTTTCGTCGCCTACGGCGCCAACAATTGATCGGCGATGGTGCGCATCCCATACGGACGCCTGGAGTTTCGCCTGCCCGACGCCGGCTGCAACCCGTACCTGGTCACTGCCGCGATCATCGCTGCAGGCCTTGATGGCATCGACCGCGAGTTGGAACCGGGCCAGATGTGCAACGAGAACCTCTACAACCTGAGCCTGGAACAGATCGCCGCACGGGGTATCGCGACCCTGCCGCAGTCGCTCAAAGAGGCCGTTGACGCGCTCGAGGCCGACTCGCTGTTTCGCGAGGTGCTCGGTGCCCAGATCGTCGACGAATTCATCAAGCTCAAACGCATGGAGTGGGTTGAGTACTGCCGCCACGTCTCCGACTGGGAAATCCAGCGTTACACCGAATTCTTCTGACCGCCAACCCAATCCCGGGGTGGCGGCGCTTGCAGCGGCTACCCACTGCATAGAAGGAGTATCAGCATGTGTGGAATTGTAGGCCTGTATCTGAAAAAGCCGCAGTTGCATGCGCAGCTCGGCAAACTTTTCGAACCCATGCTCCAAGCCATGACCGACCGCGGCCCGGACAGTGCCGGCTTTGCCATCTATGGCGATGAAGTGACCGATGGCTGGGTCAAGCTGACGCTGCAGGTGACGGAGATAGACTATCCATGGGCCGCCCTGATGGGTCAGCTCGAAGGGCGCTTGGGTTGCTCGCTGGACTGGTTCCAGAACGCCAGCGCTGCCGTACTCAAAGCCCAAACCAGCGAGGCGCTCGTCCGTAAGGCCCTGACTGAGCTGGCACCGGATGTGCGCATCATGAGCGCCGGGCAGAGCATCGAGATCCTCAAGGGCATGGGCCTGCCGGCAGACATTTCCAGCCGCTTCGGCCTGGCAGGCATGAAAGGGAGCCACATCATCGGCCATACCCGCATGGCCACCGAAAGCGCGGTGACCCTGGAAGGTAGCCACCCGTTTTCGACCGGGGCCGATCTGTGCCTGGTACACAACGGCTCACTGTCCAACCACTTCCGCCTGCGCCAGGAACTGCGTCGCGAAGGCATCACTTTTGAAACCGAAAACGATACCGAAGTCGCCGCTGGCTATCTGACCTGGCGATTGCAGCAGGGCGATACCCTGGCCCAGGCCCTGGATGGTGCTCTGGAAGATCTGGACGGCTTTTTCACCTTTGCCATCGGCACCCGCAACGGTTTCGCCGTGATCCGCGATCCGATCGCCTGTAAGCCCGCAGTGCTGGCTGAAACCGACGACTACGTGGCCATGGCCTCGGAATATCAAGCGCTGGCGAGCTTGCCTGGTATCGAAAAGGCCAAGGTCTGGGAGCCTGCCCCGGCCACGCTCTACGTCTGGGAGCGCGAAAGCGCCTGACCTCACCGAACCACTGGAGAACTTCATGAAAACGATCGACCTTTCCAGCGCCTCGGTGCGCGCACTCAACCAGTCCCTGCATGGCCAGGTGCATGACCAAGAATGGCGGGTGACCCACCCTGACGGTAAGCACAACCTGGCCGTGGGTATCAACGCCGCCGTATCGGTGGATATCGAAGGCCACGCGGGCTACTACTGCGCCGGCATGAACCAACAGGCCAGTATCACTGTGCACGGAAACGTCGGTGTGGGCGTCGCCGAGAACATGATGTCCGGTTCGGTAAGGGTCAAGGGCAGCGCTTCTCAGGCGGCCGGCGCGACCGCCCATGGCGGGCTACTGGTCATCGAAGGAGATGCGGGCGCGCGTTGCGGTATTTCCATGAAGGGCGTGGATATCGTGGTTGGCGGCAGTATTGGCCACATGAGCTGCTTCATGGGCCAGGCCGGGCGCCTGGTGGTATGCGGCGATGCCGGGGATGCCTTGGGCGACTCGCTGTATGAGGTGCGTATCTACGTCAAAGGTACGGTGCAGTCGCTGGGTTCGGACTGTATAGAGAAAGAAATGCGCGCCGAGCACTTGCAAGAGCTGCAGCAATTGCTGAACCAGGCCGGCCTTGGGCACAAGGCGGCCGATTTCAAACGTTATGGCTCGGCTCGCCAGCTGTACAACTTTAAAGTCGACAACGCCAGCGCGTACTGATCCAGGAGCATCGCCATGAGTGAACAAACCCCCCCGGTATTGCGTGAGTCGGCCACCTTCGATCGCCTGACCATCCAGGAAATCCAGCGTGCCGCCGAAACCGGCATCTACGACATTCGCGGTGGCGGTACCAAGCGCCGCGTGCCGCATTTTGACGATCTGTTGCTGCTGGGCGCCAGCGTGTCGCGTTACCCGCTCGAAGGCTACCGTGAAAAATGCGGTACTGACGTGGTGTTAGGCAACCGTTTTGCCAAGAAGCCGATCCACCTGAAAATCCCGGTGACCATTGCCGGCATGAGTTTCGGAGCATTGTCGGCCAATGCCAAAGAGGCCCTGGGCCGTGGCGCGACCATCGCGGGCACCAGCACCACTACCGGTGACGGCGGCATGACTCCGGAGGAGCGCGGCCAGTCGCAGCACCTGGTGTACCAGTACCTGCCGTCGCGTTACGGCATGAACCCTGACGATCTGCGCAAAGCCGACGCCATCGAGATCGTCCTGGGCCAAGGTGCCAAGCCGGGCGGCGGTGGCATGCTGCTGGGCATGAAGGTGACCGAGCGCGTGGCCGGCATGCGCACCTTGCCGGTCGGCGTGGATCAGCGTTCAGCGTGCCGTCACCCGGATTGGACGGGCCCTGACGACTTGGCCATCAAGATTGCCGAAATCCGCGAGATCACTGACTGGGAAAAACCTATCTATGTGAAGATCGGCGCCAGCCGCCCGTACTACGACGTCAAACTGGCGGTGAAGGCCGGCGCCGATGTGATCGTGCTCGATGGCATGCAGGGCGGTACCGCCGCCACCCAGGAGGTGTTCATCGAGCATGTTGGCATTCCGATCCTGCCGGCTATCCCCCAGGCGGTGCAGGCGCTGCAGGAGATGGGTATGCACCGCAAGGTTCAGTTGATCGTCTCCGGTGGCATTCGCAACGGTGCCGACGTAGCCAAGGCCATGGCCTTGGGTGCCGACGCTGTGGCCATCGGTACGGCGGCATTGATCGCGCTGGGCGACAACCACCCGCGCCTGGATAGTGAGCTGAAGAAAATTGGCTCCGCTGCAGGCTTCTACGACGACTGGCAGAATGGCCGCGACCCTGCCGGTATCACCACCCAGGACCCGGAGCTGGCCAAGCGCCTGAACCCGGAGGAGGCTGGCCGGCGTTTGGCCAATTACCTGCGGGTGCTGGTGCTGGAGGCGCAGACCATGGCCCGCGCCTGCGGCAAGTCGCATCTGCACAACCTCGACCCAGAAGACCTGGTGGCACTGACCGTTGAAGCCGCTGCCATGGCCCGGGTGCCGTTGGCCGGCACAGCCTGGGTGCCTGGCCAGGCGCCGTACTGACCCATCACTACACCGCCGGCCTTGAAGCCGGCGGTGTAGGTCTGCGCGGGAGTGATTTCACGGCGTACCGGCCTTATCGCGGGCTCACCCGCGAGCAGGCCGGTACAGGTCAATCAGTGACTCATGGCCAGCTTGGCACTGGTCTGGCGACGACGGTAAGCGCTGTCGCGCGAGGCCAGCCACCAGTACAGCGGCGAGGTGATCGCCAGGCCCACCAGCCAGGACAGGTCTGCGCCGTTGATGTGCTCGGAGATCGGCCCGACATACAGCGGTGTGTTCATGAACGGGATCTGCACCACGATGCCCACTGCATAGGCAATCAGCGCCTGCGGGTTATAGCGGCCGTAGATACCGCCATCGACCTTGAAGATCGACTGGATGTCGTAGTCGCCCTTGTGAATGGCATAGAAGTCGATCAGGTTGATCGCCGTCCACGGCACCAGCACCACCAGCAGCACCAGGACCATGTCGACGAAGTGGCCAATGAAGTCGGCCGAGGCGAACACCGCCACCACGCAGCACGCGGCCAGCACGATCAGCGACAGCACCGCGCGGCTCTTGGCGGTCGGGATCCAACGGTAGGCGAAGGTTTGCACCAGGGTGATGATCGACAGCACCGCACCGTACAGGTTGAGGGCGTTGTGGCTGATCACGCTGAGCAGAAACAGCACCAGCATCACCGGGCCCAGAGTACCGGTGGCGAGCTTGACCGCGTCCATGGTGTCCATGCCCGCCGGGATCGCCAACACGGCCACGGCGCCGAAGATGAACGACAAGCTCGAACCCAGGGCCGAGCCCAGGTAGGTAGTCCAGAAGGTCGAGCTGACCTTCACGTCAGCCGGCAGGTAGCGCGAGTAGTCCGACACGTACGGCGCGAAGGCGATCTGCCAAAGTGCTGCCAGCGACACAGTGGCCAGCCAGCCGGCCAGGTTGAAGCCGCCGCGGGTGAGGAAATCGTCGCTTTGTACATGGCTGAAAATGTAGCCAAAGCCCACCACGATGCCGATACCCAGCACCCAGGTGCCGATGCGGTTGAGCACGTGAATGAAGCGGTAACCGATGATGCCGATGATGCCTGAGCCCAGCGCACCAATGACGATGCCTACCGGCACTGGCACGGCCTCGACCACGCCATGCAGCGACTTGCCCGCCAGCACGATGTT
>NZ_JAFGYW010000311.1:0-470 GCF_017491595.1 Pseudomonas sp. 51_B | reverse complement strand
CCTCAACGTCATCTTGATATCTGCGTGCCCCAGCAGATCCCGCACCGTATTCAGGGGCACGCCAGCCATGACCAGGCGTGACGCGAAGTCATGGCGCATATCGTGCCACCGGAACGCCTCGATTCCGGCACGCTCAAGCAGGCCTTGCCAGGAGCTTTTCACGTCCTCCAGGCGGCCGCCGGATTGGCTCGGAAAAACGTACTGAGACTTTCCGGACTGCTTTTTCCACTCCTCAAGAACGCTGAAAGTCTCCTTGTTCATCGGGATATGTCGTGTGTCGCTCGTTTTGGTGGTGGCGCCGGCGGCGGTGATCGTCTTCGTTTGGAAGTTCACCTCCGACCATTTGAGGTCGAACAACTCGCCGCGCCTCATTCCGGTATTCAGCGACACCAGTACCATTGGCTTTAAGTGATCTGTGAAGGGCGCTTCTAGCAGGCTGGGGAACAACTCCTGGCCGCGGTCAGCCCGCC
>NZ_JAFGYW010000310.1:0-471 GCF_017491595.1 Pseudomonas sp. 51_B | reverse complement strand
AGATCGAGGAAATGACGGGTGGCCATCAGGCGGTTCCGGGCACGACATAGTCCGCGGCGCCGGCCGAGAGCTTGTCGAAGAACTCTTCGATCTCGGCGTCGCCGATCACCAGCGGCGGCAGGACGCGCAGCGTGTTGTCGCCCGCCGCGACGGTCAGCAACTGATGGTTGTCGCGCAGGTGGACGAAGAACGGCCGGCTCTCGACCTTCATCTTGATGCCGAGCATCAGCCCCTTGCCGCGCACCAGCTCGAACAGGTCGGGATAGTTGCCGATGAACTGTTCGAGGCGAGTGCGGATGCGCTCGCCCTTTTCGGTCACTTCGGCGAGGAATTCGTCGTTCGCGACCGCGTCCATCACCGCCATGCCCGCCGCCATCGCGAGCGGGTTGCCGCCGTAAGTCGAGCCGTGCGCGCCGAAACCCATGCCCCGCGCGGCCTTCTCGGTCGCAAGGCAGGCGCCGAGCGGGAAGC
>NZ_JAFGYW010000309.1:0-471 GCF_017491595.1 Pseudomonas sp. 51_B | reverse complement strand
GGTGATCGACACGGTGCCGTCACGGCCGACGGTGAAGGTCTGCGCATCGTTCGGGATGATGATCGCCGGCTCCAGGGCGAAACCGCTGGCGTTGACGATCTGGCCATTGGAGTCGAGGTGGAAAGTACCGTCACGGGTGTAGGACGTGGTGCCGTCCGGCTGCAGGATCTGGAAGAAACCGCGACCGTCGATGGCCATGTCCAGCGGCTGCTCAGTGGTTTGCAGGCTGCCGGCGGTGAAGTTTTTCTGGGTGCCGACAATGCGCACACCGGTACCCACTTGCAGACCCGACGGCAGTTCGCTGTCCTGGGTCGACTGGGCACCTGGCTGACGCTTGATCTGATAGAGCAGGTCCTGGAACTCGGCACGGTCACGTTTGAAACCCGTGGTCGAGACGTTCGCCAGGTTGTTGGAAATGGTGGTCAGGTTGGTGTCCTGGGCGGACAGACCGGTTTTGGCAACCCATAGAGC
>NZ_JAFGYW010000308.1:0-471 GCF_017491595.1 Pseudomonas sp. 51_B | reverse complement strand
GCCCGGTGACATCAAGAATCTGCATATTGGCAAACGCGAGGACGTGAATGGCTTTAGGCATTTGGCGTAATTCGTGGGGTGATTGGCGTATGCGCCAGAACCTACGCGCCTACAGTGCAGTCGTCCACTTCTTTCAACGGAGCAAGAACGATGACGCTGCAGATCGGTTTTCTGTTATTCCCGCAGGTTCAGCAACTCGACCTGACCGGCCCTTACGACGTACTCGCCTCGTTGCCCGGCGTGCAGGTGCACCTGATCTGGAAGGACCTGATGCCGGTGACGGCCAGCACCGGCCTGCTGCTGAAACCGACTACGACCTTTGAGGATTGCCCGGATCTGGACGTAATCTGCGTGCCCGGCGGCAGTGGCGTCGGACCGCTGATGGAAGATCAGCAGACGCTGGATTTCATCAAACGCCAGGCCGCGCAGGCACGTTACGTGACATCGGTGTGCACCGGCTCGCTGGTGCTC
>NZ_JAFGYW010000307.1:0-473 GCF_017491595.1 Pseudomonas sp. 51_B | reverse complement strand
CTGGGTTGCCGGAGGAGGGCATCGCCCCAGGCACACGCTGGGCAGACGTTCCCATCAACTGGACATGCCCCGAGTGCGGCGCGCGCAAGGAAGATTTCGAGATGGTTCAGATCTGACCGTCTCGCGTCGGCGGTTCGGCATCGAGCGAACCGGCGGCGTTGGCGCGGCGGCATCGACGGGTTGAGGCGCCGCTTGCGGCGCGGCTTCGTTTCTGGTGCTGACGCTCGTGCCCATTACCGCTGACATCGCGACGGTTCCGGTTCTCGACGCGTTGCCCAATCCGCGAGGCGGCGCAGTGCCCGCGGCCGAGGCGGCGCTGCGCACCGCGCAACAAGCCTTCGAGCGGCGCGCCGATCCGGCCGAACCGCTCGCCGCCGCCGCGGCGGCGCTGCGGGAGGCAGGGTGGCTCGCCGCGCAACGCTTTGTCGTTGCGCTGGCTCATGCCGCGCCGCTTGCCGCGACCGAACTCCAAC
>NZ_JAFGYW010000306.1:0-473 GCF_017491595.1 Pseudomonas sp. 51_B | reverse complement strand
ATCTTCAGCCTGAAGCCCGATAAGGCCGACGGCATCTATCTGAACGACAACCCTCTGTCGATAAATGCCCGCGAACGCGTCAAGTTCTACTACGCAGCACACGGGCGCAACTTCCGGATCAAGCCGCCATCGGCTGACATTGCCATGGCGCAGAGACTGTTCCCGCGACTTGGGGAAAACGCTGCGATCAACATGATTTATCGCCTGCCCGGGACATTACAGACCGGCACGGCGCAACTGATCAGGTGGGAGGGCGAAATCGCCCGCATGATTGGCGAGCTCAACGCATGGCGTGAGCGTCTGCCAGTCAACAATCCATCGACAGAACGGCCATGGACTGCGCAGGAAAAAGCCGCAGAACGCGCCGAGAGACAAAAATTCAGCGAAAGCCTCGAACAACTGTGGCGCGGCAGGCGCACCGACAATTCAGCACTACGGTTCAACACCTTCAATGCCAATGCGGCATTTACCGG
>NZ_JAFGYW010000305.1:0-473 GCF_017491595.1 Pseudomonas sp. 51_B | reverse complement strand
ATCTCGATCTGCAGGGCGTCGAGGTTTACGAAGAACAGATGAACACCCGGGTCGAGCAGAATTTCAGTGCGCCATCCGGTGCTCTGGCGTTCTGTTTCGATCGCAGCGACAACGCGCTGTACCTGCTCAACGAAGAGAGCCGCAACATCTGGATCACCCCGGAGAACTACCGGGAAATCGCTGTGGTGTTCGGTCCGGATTTCGTCCGCGAGCATGGTTTGCAAGTGGCAAAGCTCGAGGGTTTGTTCATGGCGCCGCTGAACTGCGGCCAGAACGCTTTGTTCAGCGGCTGGTTAAGCTCGATTCTCACGAAGTTGTCGCAAGCTGCTGATCCACTTGATAAAGATCGTCTGACTCAACAGTTGCTTGAGGACTGCCTGTTTATCCTTGATAACGCTCACACCAGCCTTGATCGCAGCGGATTGCAGCGACGCAACAACGAACGCCAGATCATCAAAAGAGTAGGGGAGTGG
>NZ_JAFGYW010000304.1:0-474 GCF_017491595.1 Pseudomonas sp. 51_B | reverse complement strand
CTGGAAGACTGGGTCGATCGCGTCCTCGACAGCACCCGCGAAGCGGTGGCGATTCGTCAGCGTGCGGCAGTGGACGTCGGTGTGTTGCTTTCCGGCGGTGTCGATTCGAGCATGCTCGTCGGCCTGTTGCGCGAAGTCGGCGTAGAGAATCTGTCGACCTTCTCCATTGGTTTCCAGGATGCCGGCGGCGAGCGCGGCGACGAATTCCAGTATTCCGACCTGATCGCCAAGCACTACGGCACCCGCCACCATCAGTTGCGCATTGACGAGAAAGAAATCATCGAGCAACTGCCCGCCGCCTTCCGCGCAATGAGCGAACCGATGGTCAGCCATGACTGCATCGCGTTCTATCTGTTGTCCCGCGAAGTGGCCAAGCACTGCAAAGTGGTGCAGAGCGGCCAAGGCGCGGACGAACTGTTTGCCGGTTACCACTGGTATCCGCAGGTCGACGGCGCAGCAGATCCTTATGCGTCC
>NZ_JAFGYW010000303.1:0-475 GCF_017491595.1 Pseudomonas sp. 51_B | reverse complement strand
CGGTCGATGCTGACGCAACCCGAGCCAGAAAATTCCCGCGCCTTCCACGGCCCACGCCGCAGAAGTCCAGCGCGCATCGAGCCCCAGCGGAATCGCCAGGCTGGTGAAAAGCACTCCCAGCGCCAGGCAGGTTTCGCCCAGGAGCATCGCGCGCCCGCCCATCAAAACTTTGGCCAGCGCCATATAGATCATGCCCAGCGCCAACGCACTGAACGCCGCCGCAAATTCGAGGTGCTGGACCAACGCAAACTGCAAACCGAAGCCAATGATCGGCGGGCCGAACAGCATGGTGCCGTCGACATAATCACCCTTGCGGGCCGACCATTGCAGCAGCGCCTCGCGATCAGCCTCCGCCGGAGCATCATGCAGGTCGCGCAATTTGCGCCGGGCGAACAGCAGGCCGATGGCGAGGTACATGAGGAAAAACACAATCAGGAACGGCTCGGTGCTCCACAGCAGTTCCGGCGTGTAGGAA
>NZ_JAFGYW010000302.1:0-475 GCF_017491595.1 Pseudomonas sp. 51_B | reverse complement strand
GGGCTGGAAGCTGCGGGTGCTGCTCGCGCAGGCGCTGTTCTCGAACCCGGACGTGCTGCTGCTCGACGAGCCGACCAATAACCTCGACATCAACTCGATCCGCTGGCTCGAGGACACGCTGAACAACTACGATTCGACGATGATCATCATCTCGCATGATCGTCACTTCCTGAACTCGGTGTGCACGCACATGGCCGACATGGACTACGGCACGCTGAAGGTCTGGCCGGGCAACTACGACGACTACATGCTCGCGTCCGCGCAGGCGCGCGAGCGCCAGGCCGCGGCGAATGCGCGCGCGAAGGAGCGCGTGGCCGAGCTGCAGGACTTCGTGCGCCGCTTCTCGGCGAACAAGTCGAAGGCCCGCCAGGCGACGAGCCGCGCGAAGCAGATCGACAAGATCAAGATCGAGGAATTCAAGCCGTCGTCGCGCCAGAATCCGTTCATCCGTTTCGAATTCGAGAAGAAGCTGCAC
>NZ_JAFGYW010000030.1:0-40796 GCF_017491595.1 Pseudomonas sp. 51_B | reverse complement strand
ATGCACCACCGCTTCGACGCCCTGGCACAGCCGCCGGGCAAGCTCAGGATCCGCCAGATCGCCAGGTATGAACTGCGCACCGCGCTTGACCAAGTGCTCCACGCCTTCGGCGCGCCGGCCGCTGACCCGCACAGCCAGGCCCTGCTCCAGGGCAAAGCGCGCAAAGCGCCCGCCGATGAAGCCGCTCGCCCCGGTGACCAGAATTTGCATGTATGACTCCGCCTTGATTTCAGATGCAACAGACGTCAGCCGCCGCTACAAGGGCACCAGCCAATGCTGTGCCGTTTGCCGCAGATGTTCGGTCAGTTGCGCGAGCATTTGCCCGCCGTTGCGCCAATGATGCCAGTACAGCGGCACATCGATGGGGGTATCGCTGCAGATTTCTACCAACAGGCCATTGGCCAACTGCTCACGGGCCTGCAATTCAGGCACCAACCCCCAACCTAAGCCAGCCTCGGTCATGCGCAGAAAGCCTTCCGAAGAGGGGCACAAATGGTGCAGAAAACCGTCCTCTATTCCCAGCGATGCCAGGTAGCGATGCTGCAGGAAATCGTCCGGCCCATAGACGATCGCCGGTGTACGAGCCAACCGCTGCGCCTTAAAGCCATGGGGGAAATAGCGTTGCATGAAGGCAGGGCTAGCCAGCGCCCGGTAACGCATGGCACCCAACTGCAGGCTGCGAGCGCCCGCCACTGGGCGCTCGCTGCCACACAGGCAGGCAGCCACCTCGCCGGCACGCATGCGCTTGAGGCCCACCTCCTGGTCTTCTACCACCAGGTCAGTGAGCAACTGATGCTCGGCGCAGAAAGCGCCAATCGCCCCAGACCACCACGTCGCCAGGCTGTCGGCGTTGAGGGCGATGCGTAAGCGCTCGGGCAACCCCTGCTCGTCCAACGCTGGCACCTGACGCTGCAGGTCGCGCTCAAGCAAGCGTACCTGCTGAACGTGGTTGAGCAACTGCCGGCCCACTTCAGTCGGGCTAGGCGGGGTGGCGCGCACCAGTACCGGCTGGCCGACCCGCGCCTCGAGCAGTTTGATCCGTTGCGAAATGGCCGATTGCGACAAACCTAATACCTGTGCGGCGCGCTCGAAACCGCCTTGCTCGATCACCGCCGCCAGGGCGGCCAGCAGCTTATAGTCGAACATCGATTTTCCTAATGAGAGATCAGCTTTATTTGTTTTTCTTATACAGCGCTGCTCGCCACAATGGCCAGCATCTTCAATGGCAGTTCATAACTGGAGCACGCGCCATGTGGCAAAGCTATCTCAACGGCATGCTGGTGGCCTTCGGCCTGATCATGGCCATCGGTGCACAAAACGCCTTCGTGCTCGCTCAAAGCCTGCGCCGCGAGCACCACTTGCCCGTGGCCGCTCTGTGCATCGTCTGCGATGCCATCCTGGTGGCAGCCGGGGTGTTCGGCCTGGCCACGGTCCTGGCCCACAACCCTACCCTGCTGGCCATCGCCCGCTGGGGTGGTGCGGTGTTTCTACTGTGGTATGGGGCCAAGGCATTGCGCAGCGCCTGCGCCAAGCAAAGCCTGCAGCACCAGGAGGGCCAGGGCATGCGCTCGCGCAAGGCGGTTTTGCTCAGTGCCCTGGCCGTTACCCTGCTGAACCCCCACGTCTACCTCGACACGGTACTGCTGATTGGCTCGCTCGGTGCCCAGCAGCCAGTGCCTGGGGCTTATGTGGCAGGTGCCGCCAGCGCCTCGATGGTGTGGTTCTCGAGCCTGGCCATCGGTGCGGCGTGGCTTGCCCCGTGGCTGGCACGGCCGGCCACGTGGCGCATGCTCGATTTGATGGTGGCGGTGATGATGTTTGCCGTGGCGGCTCAGTTGATCTTCAACTGAGCTGGGGATGGTCACAGGCGCTACAAACCCCGAGACGAGCACCACCGGTCGGCGGCGGCCAACCGCTCTGGAACCTCTATTCCCTATCTTTGTTGCGTGGTTATGCGCCGGGGCCGGTGCTATGATCCAGCCCTTGCGTCGCAAAGAGTAAAAACTCGCCGACGTATATCGGGCCGCCCGTGATCGGCCTTGCGCAAACCGCAAACAGACCTGAATCAGGAGATCCACCATGGCTTTTGAATTGCCGCCGCTGCCGTACGCCCACGATGCCCTGCAGCCGCACATCTCCAAGGAAACCCTGGAGTATCACCACGACAAGCACCACAACACCTATGTCGTGAACCTGAACAACCTGGTCCCAGGCACCGAATTCGAAGGCAAGTCCCTGGAAGAGATCGTCAAGGCCTCTTCGGGCGGCATCTTCAACAACGCCGCTCAAGTCTGGAACCACACCTTCTACTGGAACTGCCTGTCGCCAAACGGCGGCGGCCAGCCGACTGGCGCCCTGGCTGATGCCATCAACGCCGCATTCGGTTCCTTCGACAAGTTCAAGGAAGAGTTCACCAAGACTTCGGTCGGCACCTTCGGTTCCGGCTGGGGCTGGCTGGTCAAGAAAGCTGACGGTTCCCTGGCCCTGGCCAGCACCATCGGCGCTGGCTGCCCGCTGACCAGCGGTGACACCCCACTGCTGACCTGCGACGTCTGGGAACACGCCTACTACATCGACTATCGCAACCTGCGTCCTAAGTACGTCGAGGCTTTCTGGAACCTGGTCAACTGGGCATTCGTTGCCGAGCAGTTCGAAGGCAAGACCTTCAAGGCCTGAGTCAATCAGCCTTGAACGAGAAGCCCGGCCAAGTGCCGGGCTTTTTTGTGCCTGGCTGATGAACCTGGGGTCTTGCTCAGCGCGCACAGCACGCTAACATCAAACGTCAGGAATTTTGATCGCGCGCACTCAAGTTGCAGGATCGAGCAACCGATACACTAGCCAAGGTCGGCTGATAGTGTATTGCCAACGTTAATGGCAAAATGCCGCCATGCGCATGGATTAAGGAAACCCCATTGAAGCTGGAATTGCGGAACAGCTTGTCGGTCAAGTTGCTCAGGGTCGTGCTCCTTTCAGCGCTGGCCGTTGGCGTGGTCCTCAGTTGCGCGCAAATCGTCTATGACACCTACAAGATACGCCAAGCCGTCAACAACGACGCTCAACGTATCCTCGACATGTTCCGCGACCCTTCCACCCAGGCGGTGTACAGCCTCGACAGGGAAATGGGCATGCAAGTGATGGAAGGCCTGTTCCAGGACAAGTCGGTGCGCATGGCCTCGATCGGCCACCCCAATGAAACCATGCTGGCCGAGAAGTCTCGCCCCCTCCAGGATATGCCGATGCGCTGGCTGACCGACCTGATCCTCGGGCAGGAGCGCGCCTACACAACTCAGCTGGTCGGCCGAGGCCCCTACAGCGAGTACTACGGCGACCTGAGCATCACCCTCGATACCGCGGCTTATGGCGAACAGTTTCTCATCAACGCGGTGATCATCTTCATTTCCGGGGTACTGCGAGCCCTGGCGATGGGCTTGGTGCTTTATTTGGTCTATCACTGGCTGCTGACCAAACCGCTGTCCAAGATCATCGAGCACCTGACCCAGATCAACCCGGATCGCCCGAGCCAGCATCAGATACCGCTGCTCAAGGGGCACGAGAAGAATGAGCTGGGCATCTGGGTCAACACCGCCAACCAGCTGCTGGCCTCGATCGAACGCAACACCCATCTGCGCCATGAAGCCGAAAACAGCTTGCAGCGCATGGCCCAGTACGACTTTCTGACCGGGCTGCCCAACCGCCAACAGTTGCAGGCGCAACTGGACAAGATCCTGGCCGATGCCGGCCGCCTGCAGCATCGGGTGGCGGTACTGTGCGTGGGTCTGGACGACTTCAAAGGTATCAACGAGCAGTTCAGCTACCAGGCTGGCGACCAGTTGCTGCTGGCACTGGCCGACCGCCTGCGGGCCCACAGTGGCCGGTTGGGCGCCCTGGCGCGCCTGGGGGGCGACCAGTTCGCCATGGTCCAGGCCAATATCGAACAGCCGTACGAGGCGGCAGAACTGGCCCAGAGTATCCTCGACGACCTGGAACAACCGTTCGGGCTGGACCTGCAGCAGATCCGCCTACGCGCCACCATCGGCATCACCTTGTTCCCTGAAGACGGTGACAGTACCGAAAAGCTGTTGCAGAAGGCCGAGCAGACCATGACCCTGGCCAAGGCCCGCTCGCGCAACCGCTATCAGTTCTATATCGCCAGTGTCGACAGCGAAATGCGCCGCCGCCGCGAACTGGAAAAGGACCTGCGCGAAGCCCTGCCACGCAACCAGCTGTACCTGGTTTACCAACCGCAGATCAGTTACCGCGACCAGCGCGTGGTCGGCGTAGAGGCTTTGCTGCGCTGGCAGCACCCGGAGCTGGGCATGGTCCCACCTGACCAGTTCATCCCGCTGGCCGAACAGAACGGCAGCATCATCGGTATTGGCGAATGGGTGCTCGACCAAGCCTGCCGGCAACTGCGCGAGTGGCACGACATGGGCTTCAGCGAGCTGCGCATGGCAGTCAACCTGTCCACCGTGCAGTTGCACCACAACGAACTGCCGCGGGTGGTCAACAACCTACTGCAGGCCTACCGCCTGCCCCCTCGCAGCCTGGAGCTTGAGGTTACCGAAACTGGCTTGATGGAGGACATCAGCACCGCCGCCCAGCATCTGCTTAGCCTGCGACGCTCAGGGGCGCTGATCGCCATTGATGACTTCGGCACCGGCTACTCCTCGCTCAGCTATCTCAAATCGCTGCCGCTGGACAAGATCAAGATCGACAAAAGCTTCGTCCAGGACCTGCTCGATGACGATGACGACGCGACCATCGTTCGGGCCATCATCCAGTTGGGCAAAAGCTTAGGCATGCAGGTCATCGCCGAAGGCGTGGAAACCGCCGAGCAGGAAAGCTACATCATCGCCCAAGGCTGCCATGAAGGTCAGGGTTACCACTACAGCAAGCCGTTGACCGCGCGCGAGCTGACCAGTTATCTCAAACAGGCACAGCGCAATCAGGTTTCGGTGCTGTAACGCCTGCTTCGACCAAGGGCACTGACTCGCATTTGCATGAATTGCGAGGCCACCCCTTTACAGCAAATGCAAATCTTTCGCATGATGTTGTCGTTTCGCGTGCCACGGCGCACGGCCCAACCCCATGGTCCAACCACACGACGCAGGAAACCCATAATGATTCGTATGCCTCTGGCCTCCGCCAGTCTGCTGGCCATTGCCATCGCTCTCGCAGGTTGCGGCGAAAGCAAGGATGACAAGGCCGCCGCTCCGCAAGCTCAGGCACCGGCTGCAGCCAGCACCAATGCTGCGGCGCCCGGGGCCGTCGACGAGGCGGCCGGCAAGGCCGTGGTCAAGCATTACACTGAAATGGTCTATGCCGTTTACAGCGACTCGCTGAGTACCGCCAAGACCCTGCAAGGCGCCGTGGATGCATTTCTGGCCAAGCCCAGTGAAGAAACGCTAAAAGCCGCCAAAGAGGCCTGGGCCGCCGCCCGCGTTCCATACCTGCAAAGCGAGGCATTCCGCTTCGGCAACACCATCATCGACGACTGGGAAGGACAGGTGAACGCCTGGCCTCTGGACGAAGGCCTGATCGACTACGTCGACCAGGGCTACGAACACGCCCTGGGTAACCCAGCCGGTAGTGCCAACATCATCGCCAACACCGAAATTCAAGTGGGCGAAGAGAAGGTCGACGTCAAGGACATCACCCCGCAGAAGCTGGCCAGCCTGAATGAGCTGGCGGGTTCGGAAGCCAACGTCGCCACCGGCTACCACGCCATCGAATTCCTGCTTTGGGGCCAAGACCTCAACGGCACCGGCCCGGGTGCCGGCAACCGTCCTTACACGGACTACCTGGAAGGCAATGGCGCCACTGGTGGGCACAACGACCGCCGTCGTGCCTACCTCAAGGCGGTGACCGACCTGCTGGTCAAGGACCTTGAAGAGATGGTCGGCAACTGGGCGCCGAACGTCGCCGACAACTACCGCGCCACCCTTGAAGCAGAGCCTGTGACCGATGGCTTGCGCAAGATGCTGTTCGGCATGGGCAGCCTGTCGCTGGGCGAACTGGCCGGCGAGCGCATGAAGGTTTCGTTGGAAGCCAACTCGCCTGAAGACGAGCAGGACTGCTTCAGCGACAACACCCACTACTCGCACTTCTACGATGCCAAGGGTATCCGCAACGTCTACCTGGGCGAGTACACCCGGGTCGACGGCACCAAGATGACCGGCCCGAGCCTGTCTTCGCTGGTTGCAAAAGTGGACCCTGCGACCGACGCGACCCTCAAGGCTGACCTTGAGGCCACCGAAGCGAAAATCCAGGTGATGGTCGACCACGCCCTCAAAGGTGAGCACTACGACCAGCTGATCGCCGCCGACAACGCTGCCGGCAACCAGATCGTGCGCGATGCCATCGCTTCGCTGGTCAAGCAAACCGGCTCTATCGAGCAAGCTGCCAGCAAACTGGGCATTGCCAACCTCAACCCGGACACCGCCGATCACGACTTCTGATCAGCTCTGGCGTTGCTAACAGAGGCGGCCTTCGGGCCGCCTTTTTTATGTGACCGCCTTATGGCAGCTCAAGCCCAGCGCTGCAGGTCACCTCAGAGCATGCGCAGTGTGTGGACTGACGGAAGCAGGTTCACCCGCGAGAGGGCCCACAGCGCTTGATGAAACATCGGTGTTTCACACTCTTTTCATCAGCCTAATTGCAAATTGCTCTTATTCAAACATCGCCGTCCTGCTAAGCTTGCACGCCGGTTTTTCGTCCACGTCCAGGATTGTGCATGTCCTCGCCGCTGTCCCGATTCGCCCTTTTGCTGTTGACCCTCGCCCTTGCCGCCTGTGATGACGCTGCGCGTTTTACCCAGGCCGAGCCCGGCGAAGCGTTGTCTGGCGGCCAGGCAACGGTATTGCGCAATGACCGTAACGCGTTCTCTCTACCTTCGGCCAATCTTTCGGCCGAGCGGCGGCTGGATTTCGCAGTGGGCAACAGCTTCTTCCGCAACCCATGGGTGATCGCACCGTCCACCACCACCGCGCGTGACGGCCTGGGCCCACTGTTCAACACCACGGCGTGCCAGAACTGCCACGTGCGCGATGGCCGTGGCCACCCGCCAGAGCCCGGCGACAGCAATGCCGTAGGCATGCTGGTGCGCCTGTCGATCCCCGACCAGCCTTATCTGGCCAAAGTGATCGAGCGCCTGGGCGTGGTTCCTGAACCGGTCTACGGCACACAGCTGCAGGACATGGCCATCCCAGGTGTGGCCCCAGAAGGCAAGGTCAGAGTGAGCTACAGCACCCAGACCGTGACCTTCAAGGACGGCCATACGGTGCAATTGCGCCGCCCGAGCTTGGAGATCACCCAGCTCGGCTACGGCCCGATGCACCCGGATACACGCTTCTCGGCACGCGTGGCGCCGCCGATGATCGGCCTGGGCCTGCTCGAAGCCATCCCGGAAGCGGCGATTCTGGCCAATGAGGACCCGGATGATCGCAACCATGACGGTATCCGCGGCCGCGCCAACCGGGTGTGGGACGACGCCCAAGGCAAAACTGTGGTCGGCCGTTTCGGCTGGAAGGCGGGGCAGCCGAATGTCAATCAGCAGAACGCGCACGCCTTCGTGGGCGACATGGGCCTGACCAGCACATTGCAACCAAAGGACGACTGTACAGCGGCCCAGGTCGACTGCCTGGCCGCACCCAATGGCAATGGTGAGGGCGATGAGAAGGAAGTCAGCGACAATATCCTGCGCCTGGTCACCTTCTATACCCGTAATCTGGGCGTCCCAGCCCGTCGCGACGTTGACGCGCCACACGTACTGGCGGGCAAGAACTTATTCTTCCAGGCCGGTTGCCAGGCCTGCCACGTGCCGCAGTTCACCACCGCCGCCAATACCGCGCAAGCGGAACTGGCAAGCCAGGTGATCCGCCCCTATAGCGACCTGCTGCTGCACGACATGGGCCCAGGCCTGTCTGACGAACGTACCGAATTCAGCGCCAACGGCCAGGACTGGCGTACCCCGCCCTTATGGGGGATCGGCCTGACCGAAGCAGTCAGTGGCCACACCCAGTTTCTGCACGACGGGCGCGCCCGCAATCTGCTCGAAGCCGTGCTCTGGCATGGCGGGGAAGCCCAGCGGGCGCGTGACCATGTGCTGACCTTCAATGCCGAGCAACGCGCCGCGTTGCTGGCCTTTCTGAACTCACTTTAATACGCGTAAGGAGCCGGGCATGTTCCGACCCAAACTGTTGTTCACCAGCCTCGCCGCACTCGCCTTGGGTGCTTGCTCGCCGCAAGACCCACAGGCAGTGACCTCCGCTGCGATTGCCAAGCAGGTGATCCTGCCGACCTACAGCCGCTGGGTCGAAGCCGACCGCCAATTGGCTGCCAGTGCACTGGCTTACTGTGAGGGCAAGGAAAGCTTGGACACGGCCCGCGCCGACTTCCTCAACGCGCAGAAAGCCTGGGCACAGCTGCAGCCTCTGCTGGTCGGGCCGCTGGCCGAGGGCAACCGCGCCTGGCAAGTACAGTTCTGGCCTGACAAGAAAAACCTGGTGGGGCGTCAGGTCGAACAGCTGGTCAATGGCGACAAGCCGGTCGATGCCGATGCCTTGGGCAAAGCCAGCGTGGTCGTGCGCGGCCTGTCGGCTTACGAATACATCCTGTTCGACAGCAAGCCAGACATCGCCACGGCCGAACAGAAGGCCCGGTACTGCCCACTGCTGATTGCCATCGGCGAGCATCAGAAGAACCTGGCCGAGGAAATCCTCAAAGGTTGGAACAGCACCGACGGCATGCTTTCGCAGATGACCAAGTTCCCCAACCAGCGCTATGCCGACTCCCACGAGGCGATCGCCGACCTGCTGCGCTCCCAGGTCACAGCCCTGGACACCTTGAAGAAGAAACTGGGTGCGCCAATGGGCCGTCAGAGCAAGGGCATCGCCCAGCCCCTGCAAGCCGAAGCCTGGCGTAGCCACTCCTCGCTCACCAGCCTTGAGGAAACCCTCAAAGCGGCCCAGGCAGTGTGGGTCGGGGTCGATAATCAGGGCCTGCGCGGCCTGCTGCCCGGCGATCAGAAAGCGCTGGCGCAGAAGATCGACGACGCCTACGCTACGGCCCTCAAACTGCTGGCCGACAACCACAAGACCCTCGGCGAACTGCTGGCCGACGACGCCGGCCAGCAAACGCTCAACCAGATCTACGATGCCCTGAACGCTGTTCACCGCCTGCACGAAGGCGAGCTGGCTAAAGCGCTGAACATTCAGCTGGGCTTCAATGCCAACGACGGTGACTGACCATGCTGCGACGCCAGGCCCTCAAACTCGGTAGCGTGTTGCTCAGCGCCCTGACCCTGGGCGGCTGGACCCTGTTGCGCAACAAAGGCAGCGAACCTCTGCTGCTGTCGGCGCGTGACGATGGTGACGGTAAGCACTATGCGGTCGGCTTCCGCCTGGACGGTACCCAGGTGTTCTGCACCCAGGTTGCCCAACGTTGCCATGCCATCATCAATCACCCGCAACTGCCGATCGCCCTGTTCGTAGCCCGTCGCCCGGGCACCGAAAGTTATCTGGTGGATTTACGGGACGGGCGCTTGCTGCAAACCATCACTTCGCAAGCAAACCGGCATTTCTACGGCCATGCGGTGATCCACAAAGGTGGTGAGTGGCTGTACGCCACCGAGAACGACACCACCGACCCAGGCCGTGGTGTGCTGGGCGTGTATCGCTTCGAGGGTGAGCGGCTGGTGCACACCGGCGAAATCCCGACCCACGGCATCGGCCCCCATGAAGTGGCATGGCTGCCTGATGGCGAAACGCTGGTCGTGGCCAATGGCGGCATCCGCACAGAGGCCGAAAGCCGGGTCGAGATGAACCTCGATGCGATGCAGCCAAGCCTGGTACTGATGCAGCGCGACGGCACCCTGCTGAGCAAGGAAACCCTGGCGCAGCAGATGAACAGCATTCGCCACTTGGCGGTGGGCGACGATGGCACCATCGCCGCCTGCCAGCAATTCATGGGGGCTGCCGACGAGACCGCAGAACTGCTGGCGATCAAGCGCCCCGGCGAGCCGTTCAAGGCGTTCCCAGTGCCGGAGCGGCAACTGCAATCGATGGCCCAGTACACCGCCAGCGTTGCCATCCACAGCGAACTGCGCCTGGTGGCACTGACTGCGCCGCGGGCAAATCGCCTGTTCGTCTGGGACTTGGACAGTGGTGCGGTCAAGCTCGACGCACCCATGCCTGATTGCGCCGGGGTCGGTGCGGTCGACAATGGATTCGTCGTCACTTCCGGGCAGGGCCGCTGCCGCTTCTACGATTGCCGCAAGGCCGAGCTGATAGGGCAACCGATGGAACTGCCGTCCGGGTTCTGGGACAACCATCTGCACCTGGTCTGATTCGTGCCTGGCTGCCCTGGCTGTTCGCGGCCAAGGCCGCACCTATGGGGGCTGCACAAACCCGTTGAGCGGGCAGCCCTGTAGGTGCGGTTATAGCCGCGTTGGGATCAATACAGGCAATCCCCTCCCCTTCTGCAATACTTCCATGATCCGCACGTGGGCAGGACCGCCCGTTGTCGTGCCATAACCAAAACAAACCCGCATCCAAGGAACCGGACCTATGGTACGTCGCCGCATGCTCATCATGTTGGCCGTCGTGGTGCTGATCGTGCTGGCCCTTGGGGGCTACAAAGGCTTCTCGATCTATCAGCAGATCCAGACGTTCTCTGCGCCTCGCCCGCCAATCACCGTTGCGGCGGCCGTGGCCGAAAAGCGCCAATGGCAGGAACGCCTGCCAGCAGTGGGCAGCCTCAAAGCGCTCCAGGGCGTAGAGCTGAGCCTGGAGGTTGAAGGTATCGTCAAGGCGCTGTACTTCGACTCCGGGCAGAAGGTCAAAGCCGGGCAGCCGCTGCTGCAATTGAACGATGACCAGGAAACCGCCCTGCTCGGCACCGCCCAGGCCGACCTGGGCCTGGCCAAGGTCGATTTCGGTCGCGGTAGCCAATTGGTGGGAGATGCCGCCATCTCCCGCGGCGAGTTCGATCGCTTATCCTCTCAATATCGACGCAATCAGGCAGTGGTGGAGCAG
This sequence comes from Pseudomonas sp. 51_B, assembly GCF_017491595.1. Lineage (NCBI taxonomy): Bacteria > Pseudomonadati > Pseudomonadota > Gammaproteobacteria > Pseudomonadales > Pseudomonadaceae > Pseudomonas > Pseudomonas sp. 51_B. The sequence goes on along the minus strand of NZ_JAFGYW010000030.1, from coordinate 29,763 downwards.
CTCAAAGCGCAGAAAACCAAGAAGAGCATCAATGCGCCATTCAGTGGCACCATCGGCATCCGCCAGGTGGACATCGGCCAATACCTGGCTGCCGGTACGGTGATTGCCACACTGCAGGATCTTTCCAGCCTGTACGTCGACTTCAACGTACCCGAGCAGGCCCTGCCCCATTTGAGCCTCGGCCAGCAGGCCCTGGTACAGGTTGCGGCGTATCCGGGCCAGACATTCCCAGCACATCTGAGCGCGATCAACCCCAAGGTCGACGAAAACACTCGTAACTTGCTGGTGCGCGCGACCCTGGCCAACCCAGACAACACATTGCTGCCGGGCATGTTCGCCAACCTGCAGGTGCTGCTGCCCGACCCGCAGCCCCAGGTGGTGGTGCCAGAAACCGCCATCACCTACACCCTATACGGCAACTCGGTGTACGTCGTCACAGCAAAAAAGGACAAAGACGGCATCGTGCAAAACGACGACAAGGGCCAACCACAGCTAAGCGCCGAGCAGCGTACGGTGCAGACCGGCGAACGCCGCGATGGCCTGGTGGTGGTCAGCAAGGGCCTGGAGGCTGGGGAGCGGGTCGTGACTGCCGGGCAACTCAAACTTACCCCAGGGGCGGCCATCCGTATTGCCCAAGACAACGCGCTCACGCCCGAGCAGCGCGCCCCTAACCACGACTGAGCAGGAGGCAGGCATGGCGTTCACCGACCCATTCATCCGCCGCCCGGTACTGGCCAGCGTGGTCAGCCTGCTGATCCTGCTGCTGGGCTTGCAGGCCTGGAACAAACTGCAGATTCGCCAGTACCCGAAACTGGAGAACGCGCTGATCACGGTAACCACTGCCTACCCCGGGGCCAACGCCGAGACCATTCAGGGCTACATTACCCAGCCGCTGCAACAGAGCCTGGCGAGTGCTGAAGGCATCGACTACATGACGTCCGTCAGCCGGCAGAACTTCTCGGTCATATCCATCTACGCGCGCATTGGCGCCGACAGCGATCGCCTGTTCACCGAACTGCTGGCCAAGGCCAACGAGGTGCGCAACCAACTGCCGCAGAACGCTGAAGACCCGGTGCTGAGCAAGGAAGCCGCCGATGCATCGGCGCTGATGTACATCAGCTTCTACAGCAAGCAAATGAGCAACCCGCAGATCACCGACTACCTGTCGCGGGTCATTCAGCCTAAGCTCGCCACTCTGCCGGGCATGGCCGAGGCAGAAATCCTCGGCAACCAGGTGTTCGCCATGCGCATCTGGCTGGACCCGGTGAAGCTTGCAGGGTTCGGCCTTTCGGCCAGCGACGTGACCGATGCCGTGCGCCGCTACAACTTTCTCTCTGCGGCAGGTGAGGTGAAAGGCCAATACGTTGTCACCAGTATCAACGCCAATACCGAGCTGAAATCGGCCGAAGCCTTTGCCGCGCTGCCACTGAAGGTCTCAGGTGACAGTCGGGTGCTGCTGGGCGATGTGGCGCGCGTGGAGATGGGCGCGGAAAACTACGATACGGTCAGCTCGTTCGATGGCACGCCATCGGTGTACATCGGCATCAAGGCCACCCCTGCGGCCAACCCGCTGGAAGTCATCAAGCAAGTGCGGCGCATCATGCCCGAGCTCGAAAGCCAGCTGCCGACCGCACTGAAGGCATCGATCGCCTATGACGCTACGCTGTTCATTCAGGCCTCCATCGACGAAGTCATCAAGACCCTCGGCGAAGCAGTGCTGATCGTCATCGTCGTGGTGTTTCTGTTCCTTGGCGCTCTGCGCTCGGTCCTGATCCCGGTGGTGACCATTCCGCTGTCGATGATCGGCGTGCTGTTCTTCATGCAGATGATGGGCTACTCACTGAACCTGTTGACGCTGCTGGCGATGGTGTTGGCCATCGGCCTGGTCGTCGACGATGCCATCGTGGTGGTGGAGAACATCCACCGGCATATGGAGCAAGGCGAGTCGCCCCTCGATGCCGCATTGCAAGGCGCACGGGAAATTGCCATGCCGGTGGTATCGATGACCATCACCCTGGCGGCGGTCTATGCCCCCATCGGCTTTTTGACCGGGCTCACAGGTGCGCTGTTCAAGGAGTTCGCCCTGACCCTGGCGGGCGCGGTGATTATCTCTGGCATTGTCGCCCTGACTTTGTCACCGATGATGTGCGCCCTGCTGCTGCGCAAAGAGCACAATCCCAGCGGGCTGGCACATCGGCTGGACCTGCTGTTCGATGGCCTCATGCGCCGTTACCAGCGTGTGCTGCATGCGACGCTGGACAGCCGCCCGGTGGTGCTGGTGTTCGCTGTAATCATCCTGTGCCTGATTCCGGTACTGCTCAAATTCACTCAGAACGAGCTGGCGCCCAATGAAGACCAAGGGGTGATCTTCATGATCAGCAGCTCACCGCAGCCAGCCAACCTCGACTACCTCAACGCCTATACAGACCAGTTCACGCCTTTGTTCAAAGGCTTTCCAGAGTACTATTCGTCGTTCCAGATCAACGGTTTCAACGGGGTGCAGAGCGGTATAGGTGGCTTTCTGCTCAAACCCTGGAACGAACGCGAGCGCACGCAGATGGAGTTGTTGCCGCAGGTACAGGCCAAGCTCTCAGAGATCGCTGGGTTGCAGATATTCGGTTTCAACCTGCCGTCGCTACCGGGCACCGGCGAGGGCCTGCCGTTCCAGTTCGTGATCAACACCGCCGGGGATTACACAGCCCTGCTGGAAGTCGCCCAGCGCGTCAAGCAACGTGCACAGGCCTCGGGCAAATTCGCCTTCCTGGACATTGATCTGGCGTTCGACAAACCCGAGGTGCTGGTCGACATCGACCGGGCCAAGGCGGCGCAGATGGGCGTGTCCATGGATACCCTGGGCAACACGCTGGGCACCCTGCTGGGCGAGGCGGAAATCAACCGCTTCACCCTGGAGGGCCGCAGCTACAAGGTGATTGCCCAAGTGGAGCGGCCTTACCGTGACAACCCAGGCTGGCTCGACAATTACTACGTGAAGAACCAGCAAGGGCAGTTGCTGCCCTTGTCCACGCTGATCACGGTCACTGACCGAGCCCGCCCACGCCAGCTCAATCAGTTCCAGCAACTGAACTCGGCGATCATCCAGGGTGTGCCGATCGTCAGTATTGGCGATGCGTTGCAGACAGTGCAGCAGATCGCCCAGGAAGAAGCGCCGGAGGGGTTTTCGTTCGACTATGCAGGGACCGCGCGGCAGTTCGTGCAGGAAGGCAGTGCGCTGTGGGTAACCTTTGGCCTGGCACTTGCGATCATCTTTTTGGTGCTGGCGGCACAATTCGAGAGCTTCCGCGCCCCCTTGGTGATTCTGGTGACCGTACCGTTATCGATCTGTGGCGCGCTGCTACCCTTGTTCCTGGGCATCTCCAGCATGAACATCTATACCCAGGTGGGGCTGGTGACGCTCATCGGCCTGATCAGCAAGCATGGCATCCTGATCGTCGAATTCGCCAACCAATTGCGCGATGAAAAAGCACTGGATGTACGCGAGGCCATCGAACAAGCGGCTGCCATTCGCCTGCGGCCGGTGCTGATGACCACCGCAGCGATGGTCTTCGGCATGGTCCCGCTGATCCTGGCCAGTGGCGCTGGTGCGGTTAGCCGCTTCGATATCGGCACGGTGATCGCCACCGGGATGTCCATCGGCACCCTGTTCACCCTCTTCGTGCTGCCCTGCATCTACACCTTGCTGGCACACAAATCCCAAGCCACCGAGCCTGTTGTTAGCTGACCTGTTCCCCGACTGCCCGCTACAAGCTTTGCAGGGTGATTAGCCACAATAAAAAAGACCTCGCGAGTGCGAGGCCTTTGTGTGCTCGAGCGCTATCAGCCGAACGGCCGCAGTCCCTGGCGCATGCCGAAAAGAAACAACAGCAGGTCATGGTCCGGTTGGGCCTGGCTTTGCTGTGCCTTGACCGCACGCGGCACCGCGCACTGGTCAGCCTTGCTGAAAACCACTGGCCGCGGCTGCTCCCAGGCAGCTACCGCCATCGTGGTCACCGCCAGCCCACCTGCCATGAACAAAGCTCGAGCGATTTCTAGTTTCATTACCCTAACCCTTTGACAGCGCTGCCAAACGCCATCTGATAAAAGTAGAGCAGCCTTTGCCATTCCGTGTCGTTGAGCGACGAGTGGCGGCGCAGTTGGCGCAGGTCATTGCCTGCTGCCCGCTGACAGCTGATGCGTCGTCTGCATTTCTCCAGATCCAGCAATGCGACTTCGACGCGAGCCTGCTCACCCTCGCCGATCACCTTGACGAAAACGTGCTTGCCGTACAGGCAGCCATGCTGCCAGTGCCCCAGGTGCATGCGAGCCAAGTTTTCGGCCAGGTCCTTGAGCATGCGCTCATGAACCACCTGCGGGTAGCGTTCACGGGCCCCTTGGGCATGCCAGGTATCCAGTTCGACGAAGCCGTCCAGGGCCTCACTGACCAGCAGCGCCCGCCATTGGTGCTGAGCATCACGCTCGGCGCCGCAGAACACGATGCGCGGCACACGCACACCCAATTGCTCGAAACTGTTCAGGGCATCGAGCTCGCGCAACACGGTAGGCCTACCGAATGGGTGCAGCAGGCTGCGATAGATATGGCCAACTTGACGTTTGGCGTACAGCACCTTGCCATTGCCATCATCGAGCCTTTGCACACCACTTTCACCACCACGCCGCTGGTTGGGTTCCTCTACCCATTCACCCTGCTGGCGCCAGTAATAATCGAACCGTGAATCCCCGTTTTGGGTTACAGCCATCAAACACTACCCCTTACGTAATACATAGACTCGCCACATGGCATAGAACGGCAGGAAGTCGAGGTGCTCCTGGATTCTGAAGCCGGCGGCCTTGAATTCTGCTTCAACCGTTTCTGCCGGTAACACGAACCGGTTCTGATAGCTGCCCTGCTCGGCCCTGGCCAGGCGCTTTTGCTCAAGCTTGCTGCGCCGCCAGGCCTTGAAGTTGCCGTCCACCCACAATGACAGGATTACACTGTCACGGCTAACCCTTTGAAACTCACGAAGAATGGTTTTGCGGTGAGCCGCCTCGCCGATGTGGTGAAACAGCCGCATGCAAAAGATGCTGTCCACGGAATTGTCCGGCAAGTCGATCGCGAATGCAGAGGTTTGCAAAGGCCGTACCCGCGCAACCACCTCTGGCGGCTGTGCGGCACAGGCTGTCTGAATCATCGCCTGGGAATTGTCGGCACCGATGATCACCCGGTTGGGCTTTTCTGCCAGCAATGGCCAGAAACGGCCCGCGCCACACGGCAGATCGAGGACCAGCCCCGGGTCTGCGGCCAACGCCAGAGCGCGGCGGGCCAACTGCTCGTCACGCAGGTGGGAGAGGCGCCGGGCTAATCCATCCTTGTGCTTGAGAAAGTATGCCCTGGCGTGCTGCTGGTCGTACTTCTCGGAAAATTCAAGTTTGATCGGACTGCGCATCGGGTAGCTCCTGTTTCCAATGCGCCCCACGTTAGGCAGCAAGGCGTTGGAAACAGGTCATACCGATGTGAAAATAGCGTCATGCTCCGCTAAGGATGTTTCAGCCTATTACTGCGAAGGATCGGTCTTTTCCGCGCTCTGGCTCAGATCCACCTGGAAGCGGCAACCGTGCGGTGCAGTGGAGGTCAATGTCACTCGCCAGCCTTGGTCATCGCAGATCCGCTGCACCAGCGACAGGCCCAGGCCAAGGCCTTCACCGCGCCGCTCCTCGCCACGCACGAAAGGCTTGAACATTGCCTCGCGCTGCTCCTCCGGGATACCTACACCACTGTCTTCGACACTGAAACCACTGGCCTGGAGGGTCAGACGGATGTAACCACTGTCGGTGTAATGGGCAGCATTGCGCAGCAAGTTGCCCATCACCGAATGCAGGAAGGTAGCGTTGTACAGCAATGGCCCTGCGCTGGCCTGGCCGTCGAAGTGCAGCGTCAGCCCTTTTTGCTCGATGGTGTCGCGCCACACCCCGATCAAGTCTTCGGCGACTTCACACAGCGTGGCCTGAGACGCCACGGCCCCCTGATCACGCTGGGCACGCGCGAGCATCAGGAAGGTCTTGACCAGCTCGCGCATCTCTTCGGTGGCACGGGCAATGCGGTCCACCTGATTGCGCGAGCGCGTGTCCAGATTGGGGTTTTCCATCAACAGTTCGCACGAGGTGGCCAGCACCATCAACGGCGTGCGCAGTTCATGGCTGACATCACTGGTGAACAAGCGCTCACGAGTCAACGCATCCCGCAGCCGGCCCAGGGTATCGTCGAAAGCAACCGCCAACTGGCCGACTTCATCGGCGGCGTAGTCGGGTGCCAAGGGCGGGGCCAAGCCCAGCAACTGATCGCGATGACGAACTTGCCGCGCCAAGCGGATAACGGGTGCCATCACCCGGCGCGCAAGCAGCCAGCCGAGCACCACCGCCAGTACCAGGCTCAGTACGAAGCCCACCACCACCACAGCGAACAGTACACGCTCGCGCTCTTCGAAATCACTTTGATCCTGCAGCAGCACGTAGCGCCGACCATCGACGATCTCGACCATTGCATGGTAGGAAAGCTGGTCGCGAAACACCTCATGAAACCCTGCGTCGAGGTGGCGCAGGTCTTTGGGCAACTCGAAATCATCGCGCCCGCCACTGAAGTAAAACAACTGGTCGGGCCTTGGCCGGTGGCTCCAATCGCTGATGCTGTCCATACGCAGCAAACGCTGCAGGTCACCGCCGAGCACCGAAGAAATGAGGCGTTCCTCGACCAGGTGCACGGTGGCGACGATCCCGAAGGCGAAGGCGCCTGCCACCAGTGCGCTCATCAGCGCAAAGGCGATGATGATGCGTTGGGCAAGGCTTTGCTTAAACTCCATCACGGCCCTCGGCGAGGCGATAGCCGACGCCATGGACGGTATGCAACAGCGGTTTGTCGAACGGTTTGTCGATCACTTGGCGCAACTGATGCACATGGCTACGCAGGCTGTCGCTGTCTGGGCAATCATCACCCCAAAGCGCTTCTTCGAGCACCTCGCGGCGCAGCACGTGCGGGCTTTTCTGCATCAGCACTGCCAACAGCTTCAAGCCGACCGGGTTGAGCTTGAGCAGGCGACTTTGGCGGGTGACTTCCAGGGTGTCGAGGTCATAGCTCAAGTCGGCAACCTGCAGGGTCCGCCGCCCACCGCCCTGGGCTCGGCGCAGCACCGCTTCGATGCGTGCAGCCAGCTCGGAGAGTGCAAAAGGCTTGAGCAGGTAATCATCGGCACCGGAGCGGAAACCCTGCAAGCGATCGTCCAGCTGGTCTCGGGCGGTCAGCATGATCACCGGGGTGTCACGGCGGGCGTCCTCACGCAGGCGCTTGCACAGGGTATAACCATCGATCCCCGGTAGCATGATGTCCAGCACAATCAGGTCGTAATGCTCGGTTGCAGCCAGGTGCAGGCCCGACAGGCCGTCCTGGGCGCAGTCGACGGTGTAGCCCTTCATGCCCAGGTAATCGGCAAGGTTGGCCAGAATATCGCGGTTGTCTTCAACCAAAAGAATACGCATCGGGTTCTCCTGTGCGGCGCTTCGCTTGGGTGCGCGGCAGGCGCAGCTTAAGGCCATCGTCGGGACTGTACCAGCCCTTGGTCAAATTCAGCGAACTTGACAGTTTTTTCACTGATCCTTCACGGACAGAGCATAGCGCCCGCCTGACAATGCCCGGTCTTTTTATCCCTGGAGTCGTCATGCAACAACGCACGCGTTCGCGCCCGATCAATCTCTGGCTGTACCTTGGCGTACCAGTAGCGGTCGCCGTGGCTTTGCTCCTGCTGGAGCTGACTTCGATCGACATGGATATCGCCAACCTGTTCTTCGACCCCGCCGCCGGGCAGTTCATAGGCCGTCACAGCTACCTGCTGGAAACCGTCATGCATGACCGGGTCAAGCAGGGCGTCATACTGCTTGGGCTGATTTCGCTGGCCGCGTTCGGCTGCAGCTTCTTCTTCAAACGCCTGTTCGGCTGGCGCCGCGAGCTGGGTTGCCTGGTATTGGCGCTTGGGCTGTCGACCGCCTTCGTTACCCCGCTGAAGAAGGTGACTCAGGTGCAATGCCCTTGGAGCCTGACTCAGTTCGGTGGCACCGAAACGTACAGCAAGCTGCTGGAACACCGCCCGGCCACCGACAAGCCGGGGCTGTGCTGGCCGGGTGGGCATGCGGCCACCGGTTTTTGCCTGTTTGGCCTGTTTTTCATGCTGCGTGATCGCAAGCCAAAACTGGCGCGCGCCGCCTTCTGCCTGGCCCTGGTGGCAGGCTCCACGCTGGGCTTGGGCAGGATGTTGCAGGGCGCGCATTTCCTGTCGCACAACGTGTGGACGGCGGTTTTCTGCTGGTTGATCGGCTTGGGTTCGTACTATCTGGTGCTGTACCGCCGGAACCCGGCTCAAGTACCTGCCAGCGAACAGCGCCTGGCCTGACGCAAAGCCGCCTGGCGGCATATTCCCAACGCACACAAAAAAGCCCCGGTTCTCTCGAACCGGGGCTTTCATGGTGCAGGGGGTAAGGCTGGCTTACATCATGCCGCCCATGCCACCCATACCGCCCATGTCAGGCATGCCAGCAGCTGGCTTGTCTTCCGGCAGGTCGGCAACCATGGCTTCGGTGGTGATCATCAGACCGCCAATCGAAGCTGCAGCTTGCAGAGCCGAACGGGTGACCTTGGCTGGGTCGAGGATACCCATCTCGATCATGTCGCCGTATTCGCCGGTAGCGGCGTTGTAGCCGTAGTTGCCCGAACCTTGCTTGACCTTGTCGGCCACCACGCTTGGCTCGTCGCCGGCGTTGGCAGTGATCTGGCGCAGCGGAGCTTCAACAGCACGACGCAGCAGGGAGATACCGACGTTCTGGTCTTCGTTGTCGCCTTTGAGGTCGACAATGGCAGCCAGGGCGCGAACCAGGGCTACACCACCGCCAGGCACCACGCCTTCTTCGACGGCTGCACGGGTAGCGTGCAGGGCGTCTTCAACGCGGGCTTTCTTCTCTTTCATCTCAACTTCGGTGCCTGCACCGACTTTGATCACGGCAACACCGCCAGCCAGTTTGGCCAGACGCTCTTGCAGCTTCTCACGGTCGTAGTCCGAAGACGTCTCTTCGATCTGGGCGCGGATCTGCTTGACGCGTGCTTCGATGTCGGCGTCAACACCAGCACCGTCGATGATGGTGGTGTTTTCCTTGGACAGGATGACGCGCTTGGCGTTACCCAGGTGCTCCAGGGTGGTGGTTTCCAGGGTCAGGCCGATTTCTTCGGAGATTACCTGGCCACCGGTCAGGACGGCGATGTCTTGCAGCATGGCCTTGCGGCGGTCGCCGAAGCCAGGCGCCTTGACGGCAGCAACCTTGACGATGCCGCGCATGTTGTTGACCACCAGAGTAGCCAGGGCTTCGCCTTCGACGTCTTCTGCAACGATCAGCAGTGGGCGGCCGGCTTTGGCAACAGCTTCCAGAACAGGCAGCAGTTCACGGATGTTGGAGATCTTCTTGTCAACCAGCAGCAGCAGCGGGCTTTCCAGCTCGGCAACCATGGTGTCTGGCTTGTTGACGAAGTATGGCGACAGGTAGCCACGGTCGAACTGCATGCCTTCTACGACGGACAGTTCGTTTTCCAGGCCCGAGCCTTCTTCAACGGTGATCACGCCTTCCTTGCCGACTTTTTCCATGGCTTCGGCGATGATTTCACCGATGGAGTTGTCGGAGTTGGCGGAGATGGTGCCTACCTGAGCGATGGCCTTGGAGTCGGCGCATGGCTTGGACAGGTTTTTCAGCTCGGCGACAACGGCAGCAGTGGCCTTGTCGATGCCGCGCTTCAGGTCCATCGGGTTCATGCCGGCAGCAACGGCTTTCAGGCCTTCGTTGACGATGGCTTGAGCCAGAACGGTAGCGGTGGTGGTGCCATCACCGGCTGCATCGTTGGCCTTGGAAGCAACTTCCTTGACCAGCTGAGCGCCCATGTTTTCGAAGGCGTCTTTGAGCTCGATTTCTTTGGCGACGGAAACGCCGTCCTTGGTGATGGTCGGAGCGCCGAAGCTCTTGGCCAGCACTACGTTACGACCTTTCGGGCCGAGGGTCGCTTTTACCGCGTCAGCCAGAACGTTGACACCAACCAGCATTTTCTTACGAGCGGAATCGCCGAATTTTACGTCTTTAGCAGCCATGATCGTTTAATCCTTGAAAATCTTTGGAGTAACGGGAAGTCGGGGGAAATCAGCCTTCGATAACGGCGAGGATTTCGTTCTCAGCCATGACCAGCAGGTCTTCGCCATCGACTTTCACGGTGTTGCTGCCCGAGTAAGGGCCGAATACCACTTTGTCACCGACCTTGACGGCCAGTGCACGTACTTCGCCGTTTTCCAGAACGCGACCGGTGCCAACAGCAACGACTTCGCCGCGGTTTGGTTTTTCAGCGGCCGAACCCGGCAGGACGATACCGCCAGCGGTTTTCGATTCTTCTTCGCTGCGACGGATGACTACGCGGTCATGCAGAGGACGAAGCTTCATTGTCGATCTCTCCCAAATTGTGGTTTTCATCGGCCGGTATCGACACCGGCGGGTTGATGCAGTCCGGCGTTGCCGGTAGGGGCCCGCCAACGGCGAACCACCTGTGTCATGTCTGGTGTTTTCACCAGTAACCTTGCGGTGACCACATACATAAGGCCGCCATATTCAATTACAAGGCTTGGTATGCAAATTTTTTCAGCAGGCTATAAAACAACGGGGCCGCTGATGCGGCCCCGCAGGTGACGGGTCTGGTTACTTGTCGCGGCGCTCGTATTCGCCTTCGATCACGTTCGGGCGATGTCCGCCGTCGCGGGGCTGCGCCTGAAACGGGTCGTCCTGAAACGCCCGCTGGCGCATGGCTTGGGCCTGGGCCCGCTCGCGCAGCTTGCGGGCTGCCAAATGGCGAGTGAACGGCAGCAGGCACAGCAGGCCCAGTACGTCACTGATGAAACCTGGCAGCAACAACAGCCCACCACCGACAGCCAGCATCAAGCCCTGGAACATGTCCTCAGCGGGCAATTCGCCGCGCTGCAGGCTTTCCCGGGCACGCAGGGCGGTGGCCAAGCCAGCCACTCGCATCACCAGCACACCCAGGGCGGAGCCGGCGATGATCAACAGCAGCGCCGGAAAGAAGCCGATCGCGGCGCTGACTTTGACGAAGACAAACAGCTCAAGCACCGGGAACAACAGAAACAGCAATAAAAAAGCACGCATCAAAGCATTCCTCGTTGGAAGAAACCCTTCCCCTAAGACCTCCAGATGGATGCGTCAGCTCGCAATTTCAAGCCTCGACCTCAGTCGCAGCCGGCCATTGGTCAGCGCGCGCCAGCAAAACCAAGGCTTCACGCACTTGTGTCGGCGTGTTGCAGATTGTTGGGAAGGCGAGCCAGTAGACCGCCTGGCCGATGCGCAGGTGCATCCCTTCGCTGTCGACGCCCACCAATTGCGCTGGTACACCGCGTGGCAGGCCACTGAGCTCTACATAATGGGCAATGGCATTGGCATGGTCGCTGTTCATGTGCTCGACCATGCTGGCCTCGGCCTTACCCGCAAAGGGGTTGGCAAGGGTGACCTGATCGAGCCAGTGGATAGCGCCGAAGCCACCGATGTAGCGGTGACGTACCGGCTGCAATACCCAGAAGTCGAAATCGTGAGCCTTGTGGTAATCGGCAGCATCGGGGAAATAGCGGTAATAGCGCTGGGCCGCTGCTTCGATTGCCGCTTCGTCGTTCAATTTATGCGCTTGGGCCATCACCGTCAGCCTGCCGACTGCCTGTACATCCTCAGCCTCACGCTCACCCACCAGCAGCGAGCACTTGGCATCGTTTTGCAGGTTGTGCGTGTGCTGGGCGATGCGACTGATGAGTATCAGCGGATTGCCCTGAGCATCCAGGCAGTACGGCACCACCGAACCGAACGGGTAGCCCGGCATGGACTTGGAATGGGTCGACAGCACGCCGCGGTATTCTTTGAGCAACAGCTCCCGAGCGGGGCGGATGGCGTTGGTACTCACTGAAGGCGGCTCCTGATGGCGGGGTTGATGCAACACGATAAGCATTATCCCCGCCACTGCCAATGGTGCCGCCGCTCGGCCAGGCTTACCAGGTCACGCCGAAACCTGCGGTATAACGAGTCTTGTCCAGGTTGCTCTCGCGGGTACCGGTAATGATGTCCCGCTCCGCCTTGAGGTTGAGCGACGCCCATTCGGTGACCTTGTAGCGCAGCCCTACTTCGGCATCCAGCGAGTAGTCGGCCACACCGCCCAACGGCTTGGCCAGCTCGCCATTGGTGAACAGCTGGACATTCTTGCCGATCAGGTAGCGGGTGTAGTCCCACTTCACCGCTGCCGAGTAGAAGTTGTCCTTGCCACCATCCTGGTATTCAAAGTCGGTTCGGTTGATCAGCGAGCCCAGGGAGAACGCGCCCAGTTCGTCGTCCCAGAACTGATAGCCCGGGCCAGTACCGACCGTACGCTGGCGAGCAAGGTCTTCGACGTGGTCGCGCTTGTATTCAAGACGCCCCTGCCAGAACCACTTCTCGGTCAAGAAGCGGTCAAGTGCGTACTCGGCGCTCCAGTTGTCGGTGGTGGTGACGTCGTCCTTGGTCTCGCGGTTGTACTCACCTTCGGCGTTGTGCCGCCAGCGGCCATGGCGGGCCGTGGTCTTGAAACCGATATCGTAGTCGTCGGTGTCGTTCTCGGCGCGCTTGTAGTCCAAGGCTACGTCGACATTACCCTTCCAGATCAGGTCCTCGACCATAGGCTTGGGCTTCATGATCTGCTCGATACTGGCAAGCTCTACCGTTTTTGGCGCTTCGCCATTGGCCAGGGTGACCTTGCCTGGTTCGGCAGCCTTCAGGGATTTGGCCTTTTCACCGTTATAGGCATCCTGCTTGACCAGCAACTCTTGATCGCTTTCAAGCGTTTTAACTTGCTTCCAATCCAGGGCGATGGAGCCGCCATAGGGCGTTTGCAACAGCAGCTTGCCGCCATCGAATACCTTGATCTTGCCGGAGAGGCGGTCCCCGTTCTTCATCCAAACAGTATCTGCCATCGCCGGGGTAACGCACACGGCAGCGGTCAACAAGCACAGCAGCGATCTAGAGTACATAAGCGCAATATGGGTTCGATTTGTCGAAAAAGCCGGGCATTATCCGGATGCTGGCGGTCAGAGCAAGCACAGACCCAGGAGAATGCCATTGAGTTCAACTCTCATTTGCCCTAACCACTCGTCCGGTTCATTCCAGGCCAGAGCCGTTGGGATGTCTGACGAATTCGACGTCACTTTGGCGTCCCCTGCAGCCCGACGAACGGCGTTGTATTCTGTCCTTGGCCAAGTGCCGGAGGGCAAAGTCGTGAGCTATGGCCAACTTGCCGAGCTGGCGGGGCTTGGCCGTGCGGCGCGTTGGGTGGGGCGCACACTTGGGCAGTTGCCAGCCGATAGCCGACTGCCCTGGCACCGCGTGCTTGGCGCAGGCGGGCGCCTGAGCCTGGCGCAGGGAACGCCCTCGGGGGATGAACAGCGGGCCAGACTACGCGCGGAGGGCGTCAATGTAGCCAATAATCGTGTGGATATGACGCGCCATGGCTGGCGCCCGATGGAGCACAGCGGTTAGAGTGCGCGCTTTGTTTTCGCAATTTTGAGGCAGATATTGGCCCATGCCCCGTAAAACCTGGCGCGCTGCGCTCGCTGCCTATGCCAGCCCGTCTACCTTGGTACTTTTGCTGCTCGGTTTCGCGGCTGGCCTGCCTTACATGCTGGTGTTCTCCACGCTGTCGGTGTGGCTGCGCGAAGCGGGCGTAGCCCGCGAAACCATTGGCTACGCCAGCCTGATCGGCCTGGCCTACGCCTTCAAATGGGTATGGTCACCCTTGCTCGACCAATGGCGCCTGCCATTGCTCGGCGGCTTGGGGCGGCGACGTTCGTGGCTGTTGCTGTCGCAATCGCTGATCGTGATCGGCCTGATCGGCATGAGCCTGTGCGACCCGCAACAGCACCTGTCCTGGCTCATCGCGCTGGCCGTACTGGTGGCCTTCGCCTCAGCCACCCAGGACATCGCGGTGGACGCCTATCGGCTGGAGATCGCCGACGATCAGCGCCAAGCTGCCCTGGCCGCCAGCTACATGGCCGGCTACCGGGTAGCTGCCCTGCTTGCCACAGCCGGTGCACTGTTCTTTGCAGAATGGTTCGGCTCAACTGGCTTCAGCTACCTGCACAAGGCCTGGGCGGGCACTTACGTGCTGTTCGGGGTGATGATGCTGCCGGCGCTGTTCACCACCCTGGTAATGCGTGAGCCACCGGTGCCACTGCGCACTCAGTTATCGGCCGCGCGCTATGGCTTGATGCATCAGATGGCTTCGGTATTCGTGCTGATCATCCTACTGGTGTCGGTGCCGGCCAGCTTCACACAGATGTTCAACACCGGGTGGTCGAGTGTGATCTCCGGGGACGCGACCCCCCTTGACCTGTTGCTGGAAGACCGTGCGTTCCTGCGCCTGATCCTCTATGTGCTGCTGACCTGGGCCTGCCTCTCGAGCCTCGGCCGCCGCGGCCTGGCTCCGGTGCTGACGCCGGTTCACGACTTCATCACGCGCTACCGTTGGCAGGCCTTGTTGCTGCTGGGGCTGATCGCCACCTATCGCATGTCGGACACGGTGATGGGGGTGATGGCCAACGTGTTCTACATCGACATGGGCTTCACCAAGGATGAAATCGCCAGCGTCAGCAAGGTATTCGGCCTGATCATGACCCTGGTGGGCGCCGGGGTGGGTGGCTTGCTGATCGTGCGCTTCGGCATCCTGCCCATTTTGTTCATCGGCGGTGCCGCATCGGCTGCTACCAACATTCTGTTCCTGATGCTGGCCGACATGGGACCGAATCTGGAAATGCTGGTAGTGACCATTTCGCTGGACAACTTCAGCTCCGGCCTGGCCACCTCAGCGTTCGTCGCTTACCTTTCGAGCCTCACCAACCTGAAGTTCTCGGCCACCCAATACGCGCTGCTCAGCTCGATCATGCTGCTGCTGCCACGCCTGATCGGCGGTTATTCGGGGGTGATGGTGGAAAAGTATGGTTATCATGACTTCTTCCTGATCACCGCCCTACTCGGGGTGCCCACGCTGATTCTGATCGCTCTGCACTGGTGGCAGGAGGCGGGCCGGGGAAAGCAGGTTGCGGTGAATAACTCGGCCACCGAGCAGCCTTGATCGCTTTTTGCAGGCGGTCACGCCTCTTCGCCGCAAAGCCCACTTCTACCGCCAATGCACAAGCGTTAGACACTGTGCATTGCCTGTAGAAGCGGGTTCACACGCGAAGAAGCCGGCCTAGGCAGCCAAGACTATTGAGCGACCGCCCCTTCCCCAGGCCGCCCACCCACCACGAACCAAAGCGGCCACAGTGCCAGGGCCCCTGCCAGGCCAGCGGCCAGGGCAAAGTGCAACAGGCTCGCTCCCGCCCCAATCATCGCCAGCAACGCGCCACCAAGCCCCAGCAAGGCGATGGTGATCATGCCCAACATCGCCGATACCAACCCTTTGCTCTGTTCGCTGGCGAACAGCGTCATGCGATACAGAACAGCGTTGGTCACACCCAGCCCCAACGCATACAGCGACATGCCGGCAACCACGCTGGTGACCGTCGGCCACAACCAGGTCGCCAGCACCATTACACACAGGCCGGCCAGATAGGGCGCCAGCGCCCCGCGTACAAGGCTTGCCAGCGGGTATTGGTCCGCGATGCGGTTGATGATCAAATTACCCAGGATCAACCCGCCGAAAACCGGCAATTGCCACAGTGCGTAGGCCATGGTGCTCAGCCCTTCGTCATGGATCAGCAACACCGGTGACAGGCCGATCCAGCCAATCAGCGGCAGCCCCACCAGCCCCAGCGCGGCACTGCCTGCGACGAACTTGCGGTTGCCCAGCAACTGCCCGTAACCGGCAAGCAACGGCAGCAGGTGAATCGGCGTAAAGGCCAGCCGCGAACCGTCGCGGCGCTCTACACCCAGGGTTTCCGGCATCAGCCGGTACAGTAGCAGCCAGCACACAACGGCCCCCATGGCGAAGGCTACGAACAGCCAACGCCAGTCCAGCCACTGCAGCATGAGGGTGCCGACCAGTGGACCGAGCAGTGGCGAAAGCAAAGCGATATTGGCCAGCAGCGCCATCATGCGCACCGCATCCGCTTCACTGAACGACTCGTTGAGCGCCGGGTAGCTGACGGTTACCACAAAGCCCAGGCCGATGCCCTGCAGCAGGCGCAGCAGATTGAACAGGCCGATATCGTCCACCCAGTAGGTGGCCAGGCAAGCAAAACCGAATGATGCGCAGCCAGCCAGCAACAGCGGGCGGCGGCCATAGCGGTCGGCCAGCGGGCCAATCAGCCATTGCAATACAACGCCACCGAGCAGATACAGGTTGAGCGCATGGGGGATGTATTCGGGGCTGGCATTGAGGTGCTCGACCACCACCGGCATTGCCGGCATCACGGCATCGCTGGCCAGGTAGGTGAGCAATTCGAACAGCGCCAGGGTCAGCCCGAACAGCAAGGCCCGCAGTGGCGTGATGTAGAGCAGTGGTTTCATGATGGTGTATCGGAACAGGCAAGAGGGGTCAGGCTATATGCCAGAAAAGGCCAACACATGCTGTGAACAAGTGTAAGGAGGGGGTGAAAACACCGAGGGCCGCTGCTGCGACCCCCGGCTTAGCGTCACTGTGCGGCAGTCTCCTGCACGACACGAATCACTCGCTGCGGGAACGGGATATCGATGCCTTCGGCCTTCAACCGGTCACGGGCCTGTTCGTTGAGCATGAACATCACGTCCCAGTAGTCGGAGGTTTTGGTCCACAGCCGCAGGGAAACGGTGATCGAACTGTCACCCAAGGTCGAGACGACTGCCTGAGGCGCAGGTTCTGCCAGCACACGAGGGTCCTGCGCCAGCTCCAACAGCACGTTGCGGGCCTTTTGCAGGTCGGCCTCGTAGTCCACGCCCACATCGAACACCACCTTGCGCGTGGGCTGGCGGTTGGTGTTGGTAATGATGCCATTGGACAGCGAACCGTTGGGCATGATCACCGTCTTGTTGTCACCGGTGCGCAGCACAGTGTGGAAGATCTGGATGCTGTCGACCGTACCCGCCACGCCTTGCGCTTCGATCCAGTCGCCGATGCGGAACGGGCGGAACATCAGGATCAGCACGCCACCTGCGAAGTTCGCGAGGCTGCCCTGCAAGGCCAGGCCGATCGCCAGGCCAGCGGCACCGATGGCGGCAACGAACGAGGTGGTTTCGATGCCGATCATCGACGCCACGCTGACGAACAGCAGTATCTTGAGCACGATGTTCGACAAGGTGCTGATGAAGCCTTGTAAGGCGAGGTCAGCATTACGCAAGCCGACCAATTTGCCCAGGCGTGCGCTGACCTTGTTGATGATCCACCAGCCGACCGCCAGGGTCAGCAGTGCCAGCAGCAGGCGGCTGCCATATTCCATGAGCAAGGGCACCCAGGTCTGAGTCTGGCGTACCAGATGGTCAACTTCGGCGTTCAAATCCATATTCATCTCCTGATGCCAAACGGCACGTACACAGTAAAGCGGGCGGCTGACGTCGCAGCCGCCGTGAACCCCGATGGACAACGCTGCGCCATCAGGGTTTCAGGTGCCGCGATCAATCGCGGAAGTTGTTGAACTGCAAAGGCATGTCGAATTCCTTGGTCCGCAGCAGGGCAATGGCTTCCTGCAGGTCATCACGCTTCTTGCCGGTGACGCGCACCTGCTCGCCCTGGATGGCGGCCTGGACCTTGAGCTTGCCGTCCTTGATGGTGGCGACGATCTTCTTGGCCAGGTCCTTGTCGATGCCTTCGCGGAACTTCGCTTCCTGTTTCTTTTCCTTGCCCGAGGCATATGGGTCTTTGGTTTCCAGGCACTTCACGTCGATCTTGCGCTTGACCAGCGCCAGGCGCAGGATTTCCAACATGGCTTCGAGTTGGAACTCTTCCTCGGCGGTCAGTACGACGGTCTGTTCCTTGTCCTTGAACTCGAAGCTGCCCTTGCCTTTGAGGTCATAGCGGCGGTCGAGGTCCTTGATAGCGTTATCGACGGCGTTCTGCACTTCGTGCTTGTCCAGTTCCGATACCACGTCGAACGAAGGCATGGGTTGTCTCCATAAAATGAAAGCGCGCTCAGTCTGAACATGGAGCGCGTCGGTGTAAGGGGGTTAAAATGCCAGCTCATTATAACGGGTTGCGAAACGCAGATGAGCAGCACCTGGCATATTCTCGGCGCCGGTAGCCTCGGTAGCCTCTGGGCCTGCCGGCTGGCCCGCGCAGGCAAAGCAGTCCGCCTGATCCTACGCGATGCACAGCGCCTGCAGGCCTACCAGCAGGCCGGTGGCCTGACCCTGCTCGAACAGGATCGGGCTAGCCTGTACGCCATCCCGGCCGAAACGGCCGAGTCCGGTGGCCCCATTCATCGCCTGCTGGTGGCCTGCAAGGCCTACGACGCCGCCCCCGCCATCGCTGCCCTGGCGCCGCGCCTGGTGGCAGGCGCAGACCTGGTATTGCTGCAAAATGGCCTGGGGAGCCAGGACGAAGTCGCTGAACGAGCGCCACTGGCGCGTTGCGTTTTCGCCTCCAGTACCGAAGGCGCATTTCGCGAAGACGACTGGCGAGTACGCTTTGCCGGCCACGGTTTCAACTGGCTGGGCGACCCGACCAATCCTACCCCGCCGCCATGGTTCACAGACCTTGGCGAGGCCGGCATCCCTGCTCAATGGACGCCCGACATCCTTAGTCGGCTCTGGCGTAAACTGGCGCTCAACTGTGCCATCAACCCATTGACCGTTCTGCACGACTGCCAGAACGGAGGGCTGCTCGGGCATCTGGACGAGGTCGAGGCGCTGAGCACTGAACTGGCCGCGTTGCTGCGCCACTGCGGTCAGCCACTGGCTGCCAGGGATCTTGACGAAGAGGTTCAGCGGGTAATCCTGGCAACGGCTGCCAACTACTCTTCCATGTACCAGGACGTACGCGCTGGTCGACGTACTGAAGTGCATTACTTGCTGGGGCACGTTTGCCGAGCAGCAGCGCGCCACGATATGCGCGTGCCACAGCTGGAACACCTGCATCAGCGTCTGGTCGATAACCTGCGAGCGCGTGGTTTGCCCAGCGCGTGATCTCAACCCATAGGGACATTGCCTTACCCATGAGCCTGCGCCAACGCCTGGAAAACCTCCCGGTCGGGCAAAAACTGCTGGCGGCCCTACTGGTACTGCTGGTGACTATCCTGCTGGTGGCCAATCTGGCCTTCATCAGCGCCGCGTACTGGATCACCCAGGACAGCATGGCGCCGCAGGCGTTGCAGACCATCGGCAAGCTTGTCGCCAACCCGCAGCTCTCTGCCCGCGCTGCCGACTCGAGCGAAACCGCCACTGCTTTGCTCAAAGAGCTGGACAGCTATACCCCGCTACGCGCCGCCGCGCTTTACGGCGGTGACGGCAAGATGCTGGCGCAGCTGCAGCACGGCGAGCCCATGGTCCTGCCCAAGCGCTACCGCAACATCGACGGTTGGCGCCTGATGGAGTTTCGCAGCACCCAGTTGATCCGCATTCCGCGCGATGCCAGCCCACCGGCACACCTGTTGCTGGTCGCCAGCAGTGAACTGCCCACCGCGTTCTACACCGGCACCCTCAGCGCGAGCCTTGCGATACTGGTGTTCAGCATTTTACTGTGGCTGGTCATTGCCCGGCAGATAAAACGGCTGATCACCCAGCCGATCAACCAACTCGAGGAACTGAGCCGCCAAGTCACCCGCGAGGAAAGCTATGCCCTGCGTGCCAAGCGCGGCAATGACGATGAAATCGGCAGCCTGGCCGATGCGTTCAACACCATGCTCTCACGCATCGAAGCACGCGAGCAGCAGCTCAAGCGCACCCGCGACGAGTTCCAAACCGCCTATGATCAGGCCCAGGGCCTGGCCGAAGAAACCCGCCATACCAACCGCAAGCTGGAGCTGGAAGTTCAGGTACGCAGCAAGATCGAGAAGAAGCTCACGGGGTTTCAGAACTACCTCAACAGCATCATCGACTCCATGCCTTCGGCCCTGATCGCGCTCGACGAACAGCTCTACGTCACCCAATGGAACCACGAAGCCACGGTGCTTTCCGGCACTCCCCTGGACCAGGCGCTGAACCAGCCGATCTTCATCGCGTTCGAGCCGCTCAAGCCATTCCTGCCCCAGCTCAAGGAAAGCGTCGAGAAGCACCGGGTAGCGAAAATCGAGCGGGTCACTTGGCCCAAGGACGACGACCTGCGCCACTACGCCTTGACCTTCTACCCGCTGATGGGCGGCGGCGGCCGTGGCGTGGTTATCCGCATCGACGACATCACCCAGCGCCTGTCGCTGGAAGAGATGATGGTCCAGTCGGAAAAAATGCTCTCGGTCGGCGGCCTGGCCGCCGGTATGGCTCACGAAATCAACAACCCGCTCGGCGCCATCCTGCACAACGTGCAAAACATTCGCCGGCGCCTGTCACCCGAGCTGCCGCGCAACCAAGAGCAGGCCAGCGAGCTGGGCATCGATTTGCCGAGCGTCAACCGCTACCTGGAGCACCGCGAAGTGCCGCAACTACTAGACGGCATCCAACAGGCCGGGGCGCGCGCGGCGAAGATCGTGACCCACATGCTCAGTTTCAGCCGCCGCAGCAACCGCCAACTGGTGCCATGCGAGCTACCCGCGCTGATCGACCAGGCAGTGGAAATCGCCAGCAACGACTTCGACCTGACCATTGGCTTCGATTTCAAGGGCCACGCCATCGTCCGCCAGTTCGACCCCAATCTGGGCCCGGTGCCATGCACGGCCAACGAGCTGGAGCAGGTGCTGTTGAACCTGCTCAAGAATGCTGCCCAGGCCATCCATCAGCGCCCTCAGCCATGCGAGCCAGGGCGTATCACCTTGCGTACTCGGCTCAATCCACCCTGGGCCGAGATTCAGGTCGAGGACAACGGCGTCGGCATGCCTGAAACCGTGCGTAAACGCACCTTCGAGCCATTTTTCACCACCAAGGAAATCGGCCAGGGGACCGGGCTTGGCCTATCGGTTTCGTATTTCATCATTACCAACAACCACAAGGGGCAGATGGAAGTGCATTCCTCGCCCGGCCAGGGCACCTGTTTCACCCTGCGCCTGCCCCTCGGCCAGCCCTCATCGGCGGCGCCGAACGACACGGAGGCATGACATGGGCTATCGCCTGTCGAAGATCTATACCCGTACTGGCGACCAAGGCGAAACCGGCCTGGGTGACGGCCGGCGCGTACCCAAGGACCACCCAAGGGTCGAAGCGATTGGTGAGGTGGACAGCCTCAACAGCCAGCTTGGGCTATTACTGGCCGGGCTTGCCGAGCAGGGGCTTGAAGAACTCAGCGCTGTCCTGGCGCCTTGCCAGCACCGCCTGTTCGACCTGGGGGGCGAGTTGGCGATGCCCAGCTATCAGGCCCTCGACCAGGCTGAGGTCGAACGACTGGAGGCGGCGATCGATGTGTGGAACGAAGAGTTGGGGCCCCTGAAGAACTTCATACTCCCCAGCGGTTCGGCGCTGGTGGCACAGGCCCACGTGTGCCGCAGCCTGGCGCGCAGTGCGGAGCGGCGCTGCCAGCAATTGAATGCGCTGGAGCCATTGCAGGGGGTGGGTTTGGCTTACATCAACAGGCTGTCCGATCTGCTGTTCGTGGCAGCACGGATCATCGGGCGGCGCCAAGGCATTGCCGAAGTCCTGTGGCAGCCTGCAGCAAAGCCTCAAGGCTGAGATGACTGGGGCCGCTGCGCGGCCCCGAATACTCAAGCGTCTGGCCAGAAGGCGCGGATTCCCGCCACACCCTGTGCGCCAACCTCCCACGCCTGGTCTCGCTGCGCCGGACCAACGCCGCCCAGCAGGTAAACCGGCAGGTTGAAGCCAGCAATCAACCGCTGTGCTTCATCCCAGCCCAGCGGCACAGCCTGCGGATGAGTCTGGGTCGCCTGAACCGGTGAAAGCGTAACGAAATCCACGCCCATCTGCGCAGCCAAGGCCAACTCCTCGGCGCTGTGGCAAGATGCGGCCAGCCAGCGCTCCTGGGGGAACGGGCGGCCGTTAGCTGCATACTTGCGCAGTTGCGCGGCAGTCAGGTGCCAGCCCGCTGACGGAAAGTCGCCGAGCCACTCCAACGGGCCTTTGAGCATCAGTTGCGCCTTGCCGGCGCAAAGGCCGACCGCGTCCACGGCTACATCACGGTACTTGGGGTCGTACATGTCTGGCGCGCGTAACTGAATCAAGCCAATGCCACTGGCCACGGCCTTCTGGATACCCTTAAGCAGTTGCGGCACCTCCAGGCCCTCGGGGGTAATCAGGTACTGGTCCGGTAAGCGCGCAGCGGCGACGATCGGCTTGTTGGCCTCGGGGAACGCATATTGAGGAAGGTCCCGTGGCGCAACCCAGGCCACAGGTTGGCCTTCAGCGCCGTGGGGCTCACCGGTGAACGCATCGACCTCACGGACATCCAGCAGCACCTGCTTGTCCGGGTAATCGTGGCTGACCTTGATCAACGCGCGCGAGCGGCTAACCTCGATGCCCAATTCTTCGCGCAGCTCACGAGCCAACGCCGCTTCGACGCTTTCGCCCTGCTCCACCTTGCCGCCAGGGAACTCCCAAAGGCCTCCCTGGTGCTGAGAATCGGCGCGGCGCGCAATCAGGATGCGGCCGTCACCGCCGCGAATCACCGCGGCTACTACATGAATTCGTTTCAACCTTCACACTCCGCCAGCCAGCATGCCGGCTCGATTGCTTGGGGGTTGGGGCCGCCACGCGACCCCAGGTGGATCAGGTGCGGTATTCGGCGTTGATCTTCACGTACTCGTGGGACAGGTCGGTCGTCCAGATGGTTTCGCTGCACTGGCCGCGACCCAACTCGATACGGATGGTGATCTCTTCCTGGGCCATCACAGCAGCGCCCTGCGCTTCGGTGTAGCTCGGGCTACGACCGCCTTGGCTGGCGATGCACACCTCTCCCAGGTAAACGTCGATCAGGCTGACATCCAGCGCTGGCACGCCAGCACGGCCCACCGCCGCCAGAATACGGCCCCAGTTAGGGTCGGAGGCGAACAGCGCGGTCTTGATCAGCGGCGAATGCGCTACCGCGTAACCGACATCCAGGCACTCCTGATGGTTGCCACCACCGTTGACCTGCACGGTGACGAACTTTGTGGCGCCTTCGCCATCACGCACGATGGCCTGGGCCACTTCCATGCACACTTCGAACACGGCCTTTTTCAGCGCTTCGAACAACGCACCACTGGCCTCGGTGACTTCCGGCAGGTTGGCCTTGCCGGTGGCGATCAGCATGCAGCAATCGTTGGTCGAGGTGTCGCCATCGATGGTGATGCGGTTGAACGACTTGTTGGCGCCATCGAGCATCAAATCCTTGAGCACCGCCGGGGCGACCTTGGCGTCGGTAGCGATGTAGCCGAGCATGGTGGCCATGTTCGGACGGATCATGCCAGCGCCTTTGCTGATACCGGTGACGGTGACGGTAACGCCCTCGTGCTGGAATTGACGACTGGCCCCTTTGGGCAGGGTATCGGTGGTCATGATGCCGGTAGCGGCTTCTGCCCAGTTGTTCTCCGACAGATCGTCCAGGGCCGCCTGAAGTGCGCCTTCGATCTTCTCGACCGGCAATGGCTCACCGATTACACCGGTGGAGAATGGCAATACCGATTCGGCCGGCACCCCAGCCAGCTCGGCCAGCTTGGCACAGGTACGCTCGGCAGCTGCCAGGCCCGGTGCGCCGGTACCGGCGTTGGCATTGCCGGTGTTGGTCAGCAGGTAGCGCACAGTGCCTTGTACGCGTTGCTTGGACAAGATCACCGGCGCGGCGCAGAAGGCGTTGAGGGTGAACACGCCAGCCACGCTGGAGCCTTCGGCACAGCGCATGACCACCACATCCTTGCGCCCAGGGCGCTTGATGCCGGCAGAAGCGATGCCGAGTTCAAAACCCGGAACCGGGTGCAGGGTGGGCAAGGGACCAAGACCAACAGCCATTAGAGCGCTCCTAGAAAACGGTGAATATGGAAAAAGGGGGCCGCAATGCGGCCCCCAGGGTTGTCACGATAAAGCAATCAGGTCAGGTCACTCGATCTGACCATGGCAATGCTTGAACTTCTTGCCCGAACCACACCAGCACGGCTCGTTGCGGCCCAGCTTGAGGTCATTACGCACCGGGGCAGCAGCGACCGCAACCTCGGCGCCCTCCTCGGCCAACTGATCATTTTCAAGGCCTGGTGCCTCGGCGTGCTGGAACTGCATGCGGCTGGCCAGTTCTTCGGCTTCGCGACGCAGGCGTGCCTCTTCTTCGACAGGGTCTTCGCGGCGCACCTGAACATGTGACAGCACACGGATGGTGTCGCGCTTGATCGACTCGAGCAGTTCCTGGAACAGGGTAAACGACTCGCGCTTGTACTCTTGCTTCGGGTTCTTCTGGGCATAGCCACGCAGGTGAATACCGTGACGCAGGTGGTCCATGGTCGACAGGTGGTCTTTCCACAGATCGTCGAGCACACGCAACAGGATCTGCTTCTCGAAGGTACGCAGGGCATCGAGGCCGGCCTG
Organism: Pseudomonas sp. 51_B; assembly: GCF_017491595.1. NCBI lineage: Bacteria > Pseudomonadati > Pseudomonadota > Gammaproteobacteria > Pseudomonadales > Pseudomonadaceae > Pseudomonas > Pseudomonas sp. 51_B. The sequence goes on along the minus strand of NZ_JAFGYW010000030.1, from coordinate 5,124 downwards.
GTCTTCCTTCTCGGTGTACGCCGTGGTGATTTCGTGCAGCAGCTTATCGCGCAGGGTTTCTTCGTAGAGACGATCGTCCTCGTCCAACCACTGCTGAATCGGCAGTTTGATGGCGAAGTCGCTGGCCAGCGACGCTTCCAGGCCGGCTACATCCCACTGCTCAGGCAGCGACTGCGGCGGGATATGCTGGCTGATGGTGGCGTCCAGAACTTCCTTGCGGAACTCGACGATGGTGTCGCCGATGTTTTCCGCCGCCAAAAGGCTGTTGCGCATGTGGTAGATCACCTTGCGCTGTTCGTTGGCCACGTCATCGTATTCGAGCAGCTGTTTGCGAATGTCGAAGTTGCGGCCCTCGACCTTGCGCTGGGCTTTTTCGATGGCGTTGGTGACCATGCGGTGCTCGATGGCCTCGCCGGACTGCATACCCAACGCCTTCATGAAGTTCTTCACCCGGTCAGAGGCGAAGATGCGCATCAGGCTGTCTTCCAGCGACAGGTAGAAGCGGCTGGAACCCGGGTCGCCCTGACGGCCAGAACGGCCCCGCAGCTGGTTGTCGATACGGCGCGATTCATGGCGCTCGGAGGCGATCACATGCAGGCCACCGGCTTGAATGACCTGCTGGTGACGCTTCTGCCAGTCGGCCTTGATCTGAGCAATCTGCTCGGGGGTCGGGTTATCCAGGGCAGCCACTTCGGCTTCCCAGTTACCGCCCAGCAGAATGTCGGTACCACGGCCAGCCATGTTGGTAGCGATGGTCAGCGCACCCGGAGCACCGGCTTGAGCGATGATCTCGGCTTCCTTCTCGTGGTACTTGGCGTTCAGTACCTTGTGGTCGATCCCTTCCTTCTTCAGCAGGTTCGACATGTGCTCGGACGTTTCGATGGTGGCAGTACCCACCAGGATCGGACGGCCCTGGGTCATGCTCTCTTTGATGTCAGCGATGATCGCGGCGTACTTCTCGTCGGCGGTCAGGTACACCAGGTCGTTGAAGTCCTTACGCGCGAGCGGCTTGTTCGGCGGAATGACCATCACGTTGAGCGAGTAGATCTGGGCGAACTCGAAAGCCTCGGTGTCTGCGGTACCGGTCATACCGGACAGCTTGCTGTACAGGCGGAAGTAGTTCTGGAAGGTGGTCGAAGCCAAGGTCTGGCTTTCGGCCTGAATATTCAGGTTTTCCTTCGCTTCGATGGCTTGGTGCAGGCCCTCGGACAAACGACGGCCCGGCATGGTGCGACCCGTGTGTTCATCGATCAGCAGCACCTGGCCGTCTTGAACGATGTACTCGACGTTGCGGTGGAACAGCTTGTGCGCACGCAGGCCGGCGTAGACATGGGTCAGCAGGCCCAGGTTGTGGGCCGAGTAGAGGCTTTCGCCCTCGGCCAGCAGGCCGGCCTGGGTCAGCATCTCTTCGATGTACTGGTGACCGGCTTCGTTGAGTTCGACCTGGCGGCTCTTCTCATCGATGGTGTAATGGCCTTCCTGGGTGACCTGGCCTTCGACTTCTTCGATGTGCTGGGTCAGGCGCGGGATCAGGCGGTTGATCTCGATATACAGCTTGGAGCTGTCTTCGGCCTGGCCGGAGATGATCAGCGGGGTGCGCGCTTCGTCGATGAGGATCGAGTCGACTTCGTCGATGACCGCGAAGTTGAGGTCGCGCTGGAACTTCTCTTCCTGGCTGAACGCCATGTTGTCGCGCAGGTAGTCGAAGCCGAATTCGTTGTTGGTGCCGTAGGTGATGTCGGCAGCGTAGGCTGCGCGCTTTTCTTCAGGCGGCTGGAAGGCTGAAACGATGCCCACGGACAGGCCGAGGAATTCGTACAGGGGGCGCATCCAGTTGGCGTCTCGGCGAGCCAGGTAGTCGTTCACAGTGACCACGTGCACGCCCTTGCCAGACAAGGCGTTGAGGTAAACGGCCAAGGTACCGACCAAGGTCTTGCCTTCACCGGTACGCATTTCTGCGATCATGCCCTCGTGCAGGGTCATGCCGCCGATCAGCTGCACGTCGAAGTGGCGCATGCCCATCACACGCTTACCAGCCTCACGGGCGACAGCGAAGGCTTCAGGCAGCAATTGGTCCAGCGTCTCGCCTTTGGCCAGGCGCTCCTTGAACTCTGCGGTCTTGGCGCGCAGCTGCTCGTCGGAGAGGGCCACCATTTTCTCTTCGAAGGCATTGACGATCGTTACCGTCTTGAGCATGCGTTTGACTTCACGCTCGTTCTTGCTTCCAAAAAGTTTTTTTAACAAAGGCGCAAACATATCGGCAGGATCTTCCACACGTAGGGATGGAGGGCGGCCCCATGAGTCGCCCGTGCAGCCCTGAGGCCGCATGCGAACGAGCATTCTACCCGGAAACGATGGTGAGGAAAGTGGTCGATTGCCACGATGCTGGCACAGCGCTTAGGCGGGGGCTTTTCTAAGATAGGGGCATTTTCCCTGAGTTCAACCCGCAGGTTGATGAAACGTGTCAATAAGGCCAGCACCGACCATGGGGATGTTAGACTGGCGATCTTGTAACTTGATGCAAACCACCATGGCTTTCAAACCCACACCCGCCCAGCCGCCTGCCGCACTGCTACGTCAGAACCGCCCGTTACGCCTGTTGCTGAACCAGGCTGAGCGTCTGGAGCACCTGCAGCGCTTGCTGGAAAGCCAGTTGCAGCCGGCTGCAAGGGAGCATTGCCATGTGGCCTCATGGCGTGATGGCACGCTGCTGCTGGTGGTGACCGATGGCCATTGGGCGACTCGTCTGCGCTACCAGCAGAAGCGCTTGCAGCGCCAGTTACAAACCTTGGAAGCGTTCGGCAACTTGCAACGCATCCTGTACAAGGTTCAGCCACCGTTGGTACCTGCCAAGCGCGGCGGCAACACGACCGAGCTGTCGAACAGCGCCGCCGACAGCATCCGCGATTCCGCTGAAGGCATCGCCGACCCCAAGTTGCGCGCTGCTCTGCAACGGCTGGCGGCACATGCGAAGGGTAAGGGCTAGGGGCGCTTGCCTTGGGTATTATGCTGGCGCTCGATATCCGCACCCGCGCACAACCCCAGACAAACACCATAAAAAAGGCCACCCGAAGGTGGCCTTGATGACACTAGAGAGAGTGTTCGAACTTACACTGCCGCAACAGGGCGCATGTAGGAGATCGGTGCCGTACTGGCATCTTCGAATGTAACCACTTCCCAGGCATCGGTTTCTTCGATGAGCTTACGCAGCAGCTGGTTGTTCAGCGCGTGGCCGGACTTGTAGCCCTTGAACTCGCCGATCAGGCTGTTGCCCAGCAGGTAAAGGTCGCCAATGGCGTCGAGGATCTTGTGCTTGACGAATTCGTCATCCGAACGAAGGCCGTCTTCGTTGAGCACACCGGTCTCGTCGACCACGATGGCGTTCTCGACACTGCCACCGAGCGCAAGGTTGTGCTTGCGCAGGTACTCGATGTCACGCATGAAGCCGAAAGTACGGGCGCGGCTGACTTCCTTCACGAAGGACGTGCTGGAAAAGTCGACGACCGCACTCTGGGTCTGGCCCTTGAGGACCGGGTGATCGAAGTCGATCTCGAAGCTCACCTTGAACCCGTCAAATGGCAGGAAGGTGGCGCTCTTGTCGCCCTCCACCACTGTCACTTCACGCAGGATACGGATGAACTTCTTGGCTGCGTCCTGTTCTTCCAGGCCGGCAGACTGAATCAGGAATACGAAGGGACCGGCGCTGCCATCCATGATCGGTACTTCCGAGGCGGAGAGCTCGACGTAGGCGTTATCGATGCCCAGGCCCGCCATGGCGGAGAGCAGGTGCTCGACCGTATCGACCTTGACGTCACCGTTGACCAGCGTGGTGGACATGGTGGTCTCACCGACGTTGGCCGCACGCGCCGGGATCTCGACAACTGGGTCGAGGTCGGCGCGACGGAAGACGATGCCGGTGTCGACAGGCGCAGGCTTGAGGGTCAGGTAGACCTTCTCCCCGGAGTGCAGGCCGACGCCCGTGGCACGGATGGTATTCTTCAGGGTGCGTTGTCTAATCATGGCATTGGCCGCTTCAGCGCAAATAATGCGAACAGGTATCAACAAAGGCTGGGGATGATAACAGACCCTGCCTTTGCTGAACACCAATCACCCTTATACCCCTGATAAATTCCATCAATCGGCCTGACGACGCAGGAAGGCTGGGATATCGAGGTAGTCCAGGTCATCCTGAGGGTTGAGTTTAGCCGCCGCCGCAGCGCCTGCGTGGGCCTGGTTGCGCATCACGGTCGGGCGCTCCAAGTCACGGTAGTTCACCGCTGGTTGCTCTGGACGCACTGGCGCCGGGTTGGACGCTTCGTACGCTTGCTGAGCGGTTTGCAGGGTGTTGTCGACCACTTTCACCGGTTTCTCGATGCGTGCGCCGAGGCCGGTCGCGACTACGGTGACATGCAGCTCATCGCGCATATCAGGGTCGATCACGGTGCCGACTTTGACCATGGCATGGTCGGAGGCGAAGGCTTCGATGATGCTACCGACGTCGGAGTACTCACCCAGCGAAAGGTCAGGGCCTGCGGTGATGTTCACCAGAATGCCGCGGGCACCCTGCAGGTTGACGTCTTCGAGCAGCGGGTTGCGAATGGCCGCTTCGGTGGCTTCGCGAGCACGGTTCGGGCCGCTGGCGCAACCAGTACCCATCATCGCCATGCCCATTTCACCCATGACGGTGCGTACGTCGGCAAAGTCGACGTTGATCATGCCTGGGCGCTTGATGATGTCGGAGATACCGCGAACGGCCCCGGCCAGTACATCGTCGGCCTTGGCGAAGGCGGACAGCAGGCTGGCGTCCTTGCCCAGGATGGTCAGCAGCTTCTCGTTAGGGATGGTGATGAGCGAGTCGACGCTCTCAGCCAGCATGCGGATGCCTTCATCGGCGATCTGCATACGTTTGCGACCTTCGAACGGGAACGGACGGGTCACCACTGCAACGGTGAGAATGCCCATTTCCTTGGCCACTTCAGCGATGATCGGCGCCGCACCGGTACCGGTACCGCCACCCATGCCGGTGGTGATGAACACCATGTTGGTGCCCTGCAGCACCTCGGCAATGCGCTCACGGTCCTCGAGTGCAGCCTGACGGCCGACCTCAGGATTGGCACCGGCACC
>NZ_JAFGYW010000301.1:0-475 GCF_017491595.1 Pseudomonas sp. 51_B | reverse complement strand
GTCAGAAAGTCCTGCGCAAGCCGGAAGATGTTGCCGGTACGTTCGCCGAACTGGGCAGCGTTGCCTGCCTGCTGGAGGGCTTCGTGCCATTCACCGGCGAAGTGTCGCTGATCGCCGTGCGTGCCCGCGATGGTGAAACGAAGTTCTATCCGCTGGTGCACAACACCCACGACAGCGGCATCCTCAAGCTGTCGGTGGCCAGCACCGATCACCCGTTGCAGGCGCTAGCCGAAGATTATTCCAGCCGTGTGCTCAAGCACCTCGACTACGTCGGCGTGATGGCTTTCGAGTTCTTCGAAGTCGACGGTGGCCTGAAAGCCAACGAAATCGCCCCGCGCGTGCACAACTCCGGGCACTGGACCACCGAAGGTGCCGAGTGCAGCCAGTTCGAAAACCACCTGCGTGCCGTGGCCGGCCTGCCGCTGGGTTCGACCGCCAAGGTCGGCGAGAGCGCGATGCTCAACTTCATCGGCGT
>NZ_JAFGYW010000300.1:0-475 GCF_017491595.1 Pseudomonas sp. 51_B | reverse complement strand
CCACGGGACTCGCCGACAGCGGCGACGATCACGTCAGCATCCTTCGCCGCTTTCACCGCTTCGTCGATCAGCACGCTGGCCGGGCGCGGGTCATCGACCACTTCCGGGGCATCGAAGTTGAGGAAGTTCAGGTAGTCGAGGACCTTCTTGTCGCCCGTGATGTTGGCGCCACGGGCGTAGATCAGGTTGGCCTTGTCGCCGATCACCGCACTCATGCCGTCGAACAAAGTGACCGATTGCGCCGGGCGCCCGGCGGCGGCCCAGCTGCCCATCATGTCGATCGGCGCTTTTGCCAATGGACCGACCAGCGCGATTTTCGCGTCTTTCTTCAGCGGCAGGGTTTCGTTGTGGTTCTTCAGCAGCACCAGACTGCGCCGCGCCACTTCGCGGGCCTCGGCGCGGTGCAAGCGACTCTCGGCGTAGGTATCGGCCGGGTCATCCTCGGCCTTGCCGATGCGCAGGTACGGGTCCTTGA
>NZ_JAFGYW010000299.1:0-475 GCF_017491595.1 Pseudomonas sp. 51_B | reverse complement strand
CTTCAGTGGAAATCGCCTTGTTGCCTTCGATTTCAATACTGGCGACCGAAGGACGCTCGACGACGGTGATGACCAGAACGTTGCCTTCGCGGCCCAGCTGGATATCTTGAAAGAAACCGGTTTTGAACAACGCACGAGTGGATTCCACCAGGCGACGATCATCCGCCTGCTCGCCGACGTTCAACGGCAAGGCACCAAAGACGCTACCCGCGGAGACCCGCTGGAGGCCATTGACGCGAATATCAGAGATAGTGAAGGACTCGGCGTGAACTTCGGCGATCATCAATACGGTGAGAACCGCAGTTAGCAGCAGACGTTTCATGAAGTCCTTTCTATTCCAACTGGCAATAAACAAACTGCCGCAAAATGCGGCAGATTCGCAATTCAGCGAAGCGTTACAGTCGACCCAGATCGTTGACCAGAGCAAGCAACATCACCCCGACCACCAAACTGATACCGATCTGTATCCCCCAAC
>NZ_JAFGYW010000298.1:0-476 GCF_017491595.1 Pseudomonas sp. 51_B | reverse complement strand
GACCCAGCCGATTACCGATTTCGGCTCGGGCGAGTTCGTGCGCAAGGCCGGTGAACAGGCGATCTTTCGCCTGAATGCCTACAACGCCATGCTTGGCGGCGGTTCGGCGACTTTGCTCGCTGCCGCTGCACCTTGGCAGCCAGGGCGTGGCGACATCAATCTGGGCTCTGTGCGTCTGGGCAGCGGCAATGTGTTGTTCAACAGCTCGCAATCCCAGGCCGGGGGATTGATCAGCGGTCTGCTGGACGGTCGCAGCCCGGTGGTACGTCGTGCGTCTGGCGATGGCCGCGTCTCCGAAGTGCGTTTGTTGCCGGTGAAATTCAGCAAGGCGTTCAACGACTATCAAGGCTGTGTGGCGAAATTGCTGCCGCAGGATTTCGACCAGATCAAGCAGTCGCAGAGCGGCTTGCCCGGCGAAGGCGGTGAGCTGGACCCGGCTGCCAAGGCCAAGCTGCAAGTGATGCTCGAATACATGA
>NZ_JAFGYW010000297.1:0-476 GCF_017491595.1 Pseudomonas sp. 51_B | reverse complement strand
GTACAACTCGGCACTGTTGAAGCGCAGCACGGTCTTCAGACCGGTCACGCCATCCTGCCGTGCCAGATAACGGCCGGCAGGATCACCCGTGGCCCACAGATCGATCTGGCCACTGAGCAGCTTTTTAGCGTTGTCCTGATCGCGCAGCACCACCACCGGTTTGAGGCCTTGCTTGGTGAGTGTCTCGGCAATCGCATCCCCCTTGTAGGCGCCGATCTTGTATTTGCGCGCGTCGTTGAGGGTGTCGAGGGTGATCTTGCTGTCAGCCTTGGCCAGCAGAATCCAGTCATCCGGGCCGATCGGGCCGACCCATTTGAACAGTCTTTCGCGATCGGGCAGGCGCGCCATGACGAAGGCCCCGTAACCGGGATTTTCCAGGGCGAGCTTGTAGACACGTTCCCAGGGGAAACGCAGGGTCAGGCTGTAAGTGAGGCCGGCGCGCTGGAACATCTCGCGAACGATGTCCGTGGCAATAC
>NZ_JAFGYW010000296.1:0-477 GCF_017491595.1 Pseudomonas sp. 51_B | reverse complement strand
GCATTACATCGGCCTGCTCACGTCGCACCGCCAGCCCGAATGCGCGGAGACGTTCTTCAATTCGGTGTGCTGCAAGATCCTGCACCGCGCGTACTTCAACAACGATTTCATCTTCGTGCGCCCGGCGATCTCGACCGAATACATCGAGAACGACGAGCCCGCCGCGAAGCCCACGTACCGCGCGTACTATCCGGGCAGCGAGGGGCTCGCCGCGACGCTCGAGCGGATCGTCACGAACTTCCAGCTCAATCCGCCGTTCGAGGATCTCGAGCGCGACATCGCGTGCATCATGCAGGCGATCCACGACGAGTTCGGCGCGTTCGACGAAGCGGTGAATTTCCAGATCCACGTGCTGTCGTCGCTGTTCTACCGGAACAAGACCGCGTACGTCGTCGGCCGCATCATCAACGGCGACCGCGTGCTGCCGTTCGCGGTGCCGATCCGCCACGCGCGCGCGGGCATCCTCGCGCTCGACAC
>NZ_JAFGYW010000295.1:0-477 GCF_017491595.1 Pseudomonas sp. 51_B | reverse complement strand
ACACCGCGCACGGCAAGTTCCCGGGCGAAGTGTCGGTCGACGGTGATTACCTCGTCGTGAACGGCGACAGGATTCGCGTGCTCGCGAACCGCAACCCGGCCGAGCTGCCGTGGGGCGAGCTGGGCGTCGACGTCGTGATGGAATGCACGGGCTTCTTCACGTCGAAGGAAAAGGCGAGCGCGCACCTGAAGGGCGGCGCGAAGAAGGTGATCATCTCGGCGCCGGGCGGCAAGGACGTCGACGCGACGATCGTCTACGGCGTGAACCACGACGTGCTGAAGGCCGAGCACACCGTCATCTCGAACGCATCGTGCACGACGAACTGCCTGGCTCCGCTCTTCAAGCCGCTGAACGACAAGATCGGCCTCGAAACCGGCCTGATGACGACGATTCATGCCTACACGAACGACCAGGTGCTGACGGACGTCTACCACGAGGACCTGCGCCGCGCGCGCTCGGCGACGCACAGCCAGATCC
>NZ_JAFGYW010000294.1:0-477 GCF_017491595.1 Pseudomonas sp. 51_B | reverse complement strand
CAACGTCCACTGATTCTCGCCGGCGGCGGTGCCATCGACGCAGCGCCGCAGCTGACCCGACTCGCCGAATTGCTCGACGCTCCAGTGGCGCTGACCATCAATGCCAAAGGCATGCTGCCGACCAGTCATCCGTTGTTGATCGGTTCGACGCAGAGCCTGGTTGCCACCCGCGCACTGGTCGCTGAAGCCGACGTGGTGCTGGCGATCGGCACCGAGCTGGCCGAGACCGATTACGACGTGACCTTCGCCGGCGGCTTCGAGATTCCCGGCAAGCTGTTGCGCATCGACATCGATGCCGATCAGACCGTGCGCAACTACCCGCCGTACGTCGCACTGGTCGCTGATTCGCGCAATGCCGCGCAAGCATTGCTCAGCGCCTTGTCGCACCAACCGCTGGCCGAGCGTTGCAATGATTGGGGCCAGGTCCGCGCCGCGCGTCTGCGTAATGAGTTGGCGGCGAGCTGGGATGCACCAACG
>NZ_JAFGYW010000293.1:0-478 GCF_017491595.1 Pseudomonas sp. 51_B | reverse complement strand
GAACATGATCAGAATGCTGATAAACAGTTTGCGCCGTTCGAAACGGGCGAAATACGCGGTCAGGAATGGGCCGAACAGCGCCACGGTAAAGGCGAACAAGGTCACCAGCAGCCCGGCTTGCGGGATGCTGACTTCGAGGTCTCGGGCGATTGCCGGCAACAGGCCGACAATGACGAATTCCGTGGTCAGCACCGTGAACCCGGCAGCGGACACAAGAAGAATAGGCCACAGCATGCGCAACTCCCGCAAAACGACGACACCAACGATGACCCGCAGGCCCGCTGGCAGAACTTGAAAATGAGGATGGCGAAGCTTAACAGACTGCGGCCGCACTGAGTTGCCCAAAACTGCCGATCTGCCCGGCCGATCCGGTGGCAGATCGTCACAGGCCTGAAGGTTCACGCCTACGCTGTGATAAAGTCCGCGCCCTGAAAATCGTACAGCTGTTCAACGTGCCGTTTGGCGGCGTTGATGTCAC